>NZ_JBRREF010000003.1:0-113249 GCF_056760135.1 Stenotrophomonas sp. STEN023
GTTTATTGTGTGCCCTGCGGGGTAAACCGCTTTTTGCCCCGTCAACGCATTTGTCTGGGGCCGGGGGGGGGGGGCCCCCCCCCCCTCCGGGGGCCCACGCCGAGCGCGGGCATGCGCATCACTGCCGCTTCGTCGTTGATGGTTCGAGACGGGCGCGTTGCTCGCTGTTCAAGCTGCCCATGCCGACCACCTGCACCACGCTGTCGGGGTCGTAGCCGTCTTCGCGCTTCGGCGGTGCCACGCTGCTGGTTTCGTTGCCGAAGCCGAGCACCTGCACGCTGATCGTTGACGGCCGGGTCTGCTGCGTCTGCCGCTTGACCATGTCCTGCGCTGCCTGCACCGCGCTGTTTGCCGCGGCACTGGCCGAGGTCAAAGCGCTGACGTTGACCGCGGCGATCACCGGGATGCCTACCGCCTCGCCCTGCACCTGGATGTTGTCGGCATTCAATACCTGCAGTGCGGCCAGATTGACGTTGCCCGATACACGAATGCCTGCCTCACCGGCATCGATGGTGCCCAGCGGCGCGATCAGGTCGATGTCGCCTGGCGGAACCTCGGAGATCGGATTGAGCGTGGCGATGCCGGCACCGGTGTTGGGCGTGTTCGGCGACAGCGCGACATTGCCCATCGCATCATAGACACGCCGCTGCGGCGTATAGACCACGGTGGTCTTGCTGCCACGGCCGGCATTGATGTCACCCTCTGCCGACCAGGCCAGGATGTTGCCGCCGAAGGTGGTGAAGATGCGGCTCTGGCCGAGCAACAGGCTGTCACGCGAATAGATGTTGATGTCGCCCTCACCCTGGGTCAGCACGCCGGAGCCCGCACCTGGGCTGAAGCCACCATCGACGCCGACCAGGGTGCGCCCACCCGGCACCATCAAGTTGATGTCACCGCCGAAGTCGGTGTGGATGCCTGCATCGTTCACGGTGTAGTACGGCACGTCGTAGCCAGGTCTGCCTGCGGCAATCCACTCGGCTTCGGTCAGGTAGGTCTTGCCAAGCAGCGGCCGACGGCGTGCCACGCTGTCGACGTTCTGATCGAAATACAGCGCGCTGCTGTACATGGTGAGATCGCCTTCGTAGGCGATTTCCCGTCCTTGCGCGTCCTTGGAGGGCAGCAGCGTGGCAATGGCCTCGCGACCGCGCAGATAGCTGCCCTGGCGCGCACCGTCCACGTCGTTGTACTCGCGACCAGCAGCCTTGAGTTCGGCGTAGTAGACATTGCGCAGGAACGCACTCTGCTGCTCCACCGGCAAGGCAGCGAAAAATGCACGCGCATCCATCGTGGCCGCATCGAAATGCAGACCGCGTCCATTGGCACCACCAAAGCGCGCACTCAGCCAATTGACCAGGTGCAGCTGGCTTTCCAGCTTGTACTCGCGTGCCAGGCTGCGGTTGGCCGCAGTACCACCATTGGCCAGTGCCGTATTACGGATCTGGTCCAGCTCCACTTGCTTGTCTGCCAGGAAGCGCTCGGCACCGGCTTCGTCGCCGCTATAGCCAAACTCGGCCCGCAGCCATTGCGACAGGCTGACCGCTCCGCCATAGACACGTACCACCTTGCCCTGCTGGTCTGCCAGCGGTGCGCCCGGGTCAGCAAGATTGGCCGCATCCAGATAACGCGCTGCGAACGCGGACCAGTCTGCACCATGCCTGCCCATGCCAGCGGCCACCGAAATGCCGGCGCCGCTGCTACGGTCGCCCGGAACCACATTTACCACCGGCCCGAGGCTGCGCAGCTCACCCTTGTCCGCCATGTACACATCACGGCCGGCGCTGATGTCCAGCAGACCGGGGCCGGCAATGTAGAACGTGCTGAAGCGGATATCGCGCCCGGCCTGCACCACCGAGACGTCATCGGCGCTGGTATGCACGATGAGGTTGCCGCGCGCGGTCGCATTGGTAACAGCGACGGGACGTTGTGGCGCCGATGGATCATTGCCATTGGCCTGGCCCAGCCAACCCAAAGCACCCACGGTATTGCTGTAAACCGTACCCTGGTTGTCGTAGGCGCCCAACGGCGTGCCGGCGTTCACGATGTCACGCCCGGCGCGCAGGGCTACCGCGCCACCACCGTCATACCAGTTGACCCCCGTCACGATGCTGCCCATGCGCAAGCCAACCAGGTCACCGCTTACCGCGTAGTAGCGCGAAGGTGTCTGCCCCACATAGACGTGACCCGAAGCGGTGGGTGAGGTGAAAGTAAACAGCGGATACACCTGGGCGCTGCCATGCGGATCGGTCGCGTCCAGCAGCACACTGGGAGCCAGTGCGTTGGCACTGACGTTATGCAGGAACTGGCGTCCGTACCACAGCTTCGGGCCCTGTCCGATAAAGCCCGGATTCCACGGATTGGACAGCGCGGTCGGATCCGCACCGGAGGTCGAGAACGCAGTACCGTTGGAATAGATCGAATCTGCCGCCAGCAGTTCCAGCTGGCCACTGCCCTGCACCACGAACTGATCGGCCACCGGCGAAGGCGCCAACACCACACCTGCGACGAAGCGTTCGTTGTTGGTACCCATGATCGGCGAGGTCCGCGCCTTGCCATAGAAGATGCTGCCGCTGGCCGCTGCCGCGCGCAGTACCGAGGGATACACATGATCACCATCGGTGGCCTGCGCATCGGTACGCACGGCCGGATCATTCATTGCCAGGGTCGGGGTGAGATTGCCGCCTGCAGCCAGCAGGTCCACCGCTGTTGACGGCGTCCACAGCGAGAACCAGCTCCAGCCACCATCGCTATAGGCCTGGCCATTCGCCTTGAACGGCGTGCCACCACTGACCAGCGGCACCCGCCCGGGATCGACCACGCTGCCCAGCACCAGATCGCCGCGTGCGTCCAGACGCGCGCCGGCATCGCCCAGCACCAGCACTGGACCGCCGCTACCGATGCCCACCGTGGATTGGAAGACGTCATAGACGCGCGATTCCTTGGCATCCCTGCCGCCGTAACGCAGCTCGACACCGCCTACCGCGCCCGACTCCAGCCGCAATGCGCCACGCAGGTTGGTGAAGCTGCCATTGAGCTCCAGCCGGTGGGCGTTGCCGTTGTTGAGCTCGTTGGCGACCGGCACGGTGTTGCTGCCACTGAACGCACGCAGCGCCGGATCCGCATTGAGGCCACCGCCGATGCGGATATCCAGGTCACCGCCACCGGTCTGCACCAACTCCCCATTGGCAGCAACACGGCCGGTACTGGCCACGGCCAGATTCACGCCGCTGCTGCGCATCAGGAAGTACGAACCAACATCGCCGCGGCCTTGCAGCATGCCGGCATCGCCAGCGGCTTCCAGCACCAGGTTGCCACCACCCAGCGTGCCGAAGCCGGTGAAGCCGACCTGACGTGGCATGCCTACGTAGTTGTTGTAGTAGTTGGGCCCGTCGGTTGGCCGCACATAGGTGCCGAAGTTGATCCACCATGCAGTGGGCACGCCATCGGCACCACGCTGCACGCTGCCGCTGCCCTGCCGCCACAGCCAGTTGCCGAGCGACGCCGTGGGCAGCAAGCCCGGCGTGGCCACACCCAAGGTCTCGTAGCGCAGGGTTGAGGACGGGCGACCGAGGCTGTCGCCACTGATGTTCCCGCCGGCACGCAGCAACAGGTTGCCGCCCGCTTCGGGGTACCAGGCCTGATACAGGCTCTGGCTGCCGCCATCGACCAGGTGTTCAAACGCGCTGCCCTGCGCACCCAGCACCGTGCCAGCAACGCCTGCATCGCTCGTCGGCCTGTCACGTGGCAGGTTGTAGGGATCGCTGGCAGCACCGGCCGCCAACGAGGCCGATTGCGTGCCTGCGGTGTAGATGCCGAACAGCGAGGTGGTGGCGATGTCACCGGCAGATACCACGCGCAGGTCACCGGTGCCGGTCCGCACCACGCTCGCAATCTGCTGGCGGCCAGGCTCGGTGCTGAACACCGTGTCCGGCGGGGTGGCCGGCGTATCGATCGCGGTCAGCTGGCCGTAGCCGTAGCTGTCGAGCTCGCTGACATCGGCGCTGAAGAAGCCATACGCCTGCAGCTCGGACGCTTGATCGGCAGTGATGGACGTGCCCGACACGGGCATGAAGCTGAGCAGGTACTCGCCGAAGAAATCCATCACCAGGCGCTCGAAGCCGACGACATCGTCCCACAGGTAGGTAGCCGGCGCGCCGGTGCCGGGCACCTCGACCACCACCCCGCCTTGCCCGTAATGCACGTCGGAGAAGCGCAGGTCGCCCGTGCTCGAACGCATCACGGTAAGACGATCGGCAGCGGTGGTATCGGCGCCTGCAACCAGGCTGATATCCCAGGACTGCGAGCCGGCCTGCAACATCGGCGCCACTGCCCAGATCCGCCCATGGTTGCCATCGGCATCGGTCGGACGCAGGTCGACGGTCTTGACGCCGCCAGGCAGCTTCACATCGGTATCGCTGGGAATGAAGGCGCCCTTGGCCAAGGCAAGATCGGCAGCCAAGGTGACGAGGTTGCCAACCGGCGGCGCCGGCAGCGCTACCCCAGCCGGCCAGGTCATCGCATCGATGCGTGCGGCCAAGGGCAGGCGCATGCCCGCAGACAGACGTGTGCCTTGTGGCAGGGTGATCGCATCGGCCAGCACCGCGCCGGCGGCGAACAGCAGTGCGCCGGAGGCATCGTGCACCGCTGCACTCAGCACCGTGCCTTTGGCCAAGGCCAGAGGCAACGCCAGGGTGGCCTCCGCAGGCAACTGGGTGCCGGCGGCCATCTGCATGGCAGCGATCGGCAGGTCGTAGTTGAGCACCTTGCCGGAGTTGAACCCGGTGCCGGTGGCCAGGGTTACCAACCCGCCGTGTGGCACCACCACATCCGAGCCAAACAGCTGGCGGCCGGCGGTCAGGTACCAACCACTGTCATCCAGGGTGCTGCCCAGCACGCTGCCGTCGAAACCATCACTGATGCTGCCGAACACCTCCAGATCACCCTGCGCACGGATCAGCAGCGCGCCGGCTTCGCCGGAACCACGGGTCAGGCTCTGCTGGTTGTTCGGATTCACGCTGGCATAGCGATGGCCCGACAGATCGATATCGCCATCGACGTGCAGGTTGCCGTCGACGTTGATCGAGGTGTCCGCCACCACTTCCACACCCGGTCGCAGATGGAACTGCTGCCCATGTGTGCGCAGGCCGGCCAGCTTGCGATCCATCAGGTCGGCATTGTTCAACGCGGCATTGATGAAGGTCCGGCTCTGCCCATCCAGACGATCCAGATAGGCCTGGTCGATGACCTGGTAACTCTTGCCGTCGGTGGTGGCCTCGCTGCCCAGCGCGGCACTCGCATCGGTGATGAAGGCGTTGAGATGGATGGACTTGGCACCGTCGATGGCAACCGTACCGGCAGCATCGATGGCTACATCGTTGCCGCCCAGCCGCGGCGCATTCAGCGCCACGCTGCCGAAGTTGCTGTTGCTGCCGGCCACGCGCAGGTCCATGCGCGCACCGCTGTGCAGCGCCAACACACCCTTGCCCGAATCGATCTCGATAACCGCCCGGTTGGGTGCATCAATCGCCTTGCCATAGCTGTCCTTGCGCAGCACATCGGCACTGGCGTCCAGCACGGCGGAACCACCTATGGTGACGCCGTTGGAGGCGGCCAGACGGATGCTGCCGGCCTGCTCGCCACTGGCATCGATGGTGCCGTTGACGGTCAGCTGACCATGGTCAAGTGCCACCGAGATGTCATGCGCCTTGAGCTCATCGCCGATGCTCAGGTCACCCTCGCCGATGCGGAAGCTACGGCCACCACTGACGCCACTGGCATTGAGGCGCCTATTGAGCCCGGCAAAATCCGCGATGAAGCGCCCCTGCAGATCGATGCGCCCGGCCGAGAACGGAACCTCGGTACCACCGGCGTCATAGTGCCCACTGCTGCTGCCCAGCAGCTGCCCGAACAAGCCGATGGTGCCGTGTTCGGCGAATGCCGACAGCTTGCCGCCGCGATTGAACAAAGCCGACAGATCGACCTTCGCACCTGCCGACTGGGTGACACCACCCGCGCGGCTGTCCAACACCACGTCGCCGCCCCAGCTGTACTTGCTGGTATCGAAGAAATCGATGCGACGGCCGGCCAGATCCAGGCGCGCGCCATCGGCAAGCGTCACATCCCGCTGCGCCGACAGCGACAGTTTGCCGCTGGGCAGCAGCACCGCGGTATCCACCACCAAGGCACCGTCGCGGCTGTCCAGGGCAATCTCCGCGCCCAGCGCCGATGCCAAAGTTGCGTTGTCCGGCGTGACCAGCTTGCCATTGCCGCTTACCTGGATATCACCGCCAGCGCTGATCTTGTTGACCGAGCCAGCGCTGCCGGTCAGCAGCGGCGTACTGATGAACAGATCGCCGCCATGGCGGTCATAGGCCTTGGTCGTTGCATTCCAGTCACCCTGCGATTCGAATACCGCCAGCGTGCCCTTGTTGTTGGCGGTCACACGCTCGCTTGCGTTCAGATGCACCGAAGCAAAACCCAGTGCCAGCCGATCCTGCGCACGCACGGTATCGGGCTGGGATTTGGGGCCGAAGCCAAGCACGATGTCGCGTGCATCGACCACCAGTTGCCCCGTGCCGGTGCCCGGCCCTCCCGCAACCACGCTGCCCGCCGGAGTCAGTTCCCCGCTCCAGATCAAGGTATCGGTGTGGATGCGCGCAACATCACCGGCATTGCCGTAGCCATAGATGGCCGGGGTACCCAACAGCAACCGCTGCAGCGCGGATTTCCCGGTGACCGCATCGTAGGTGGACAGGCTGACATCGCCAAAGAAGTTGACCGATTCACGCGCCTTCAAGGACAGCGCTTCCAATGCCGGCGCGCCAGTGCTGGCATCACCCAGCAACAGCCGACTCAGCACGTCCTGATTGAGGGTCATGCCCGCAGGCAGGGTGCCGCCCGCGTTGGCCGCGGCAATCGCCTCGGCACTGCCGACATTGATGCCACCCACCGCCAGGGTCAGGTTGCGGGTACCGTAACGGACGGTGTCGCCAAGCACGAAGCGATTGTCGGTGGCAGTGGCGATGCTGCCTTCCGAATAGAGTCGGGTATCACCGATGCAGCTGGCATTGACCGCGCAGACGCCGATCTCGATGGCGCCGGCACCATTGCCGTCGGAATCAGGCGCTTGCGGTGCAAGCAGATCCAGCTGCGCGTTGGATACCGCCAGCACCGAGTTCCTGCCCGGCTGGTAGACGTAGCCCTGCTCGGCACCATAGCCCGATGCACCGCGTCCAAGCGTATTGATGCCCGAGCCCTGCTCCAGGGTGATGCCACCGGCAACCCGGCCGGTCATCAGGAACACATCCGCGGCCTGCAGTTGCGCGCCTTCGCGCAACACGATGCTGTTGCTGCCACTGGCCGACATCGAGATGACGTTGGCCGACTGCAGTGAGCCGGTGGCGGGGTCCAGGTAGGTGCTCCTCAACTGACCGCCAATCTCCAGACGGGAAGCGCCAATCGCATTGAGCTCACTGGCATGCACCGAAACGCCGTCGTATCCGTCGGTGGCGGCTGCACCGTCGGCAAGGATTTCGTAGTTGGACGCACTCCACAGACGCGCCACCGTGCCATTGCCATCCTTGCCCGGTGCGCCCAGCACCGTGGCATCGAACTGCAGCGCAGGTTGATCCACCGCACCCGGCTGGCTGGGGCTGATCAAGGCGAAGTTCACCGCTTTGGCATCGCGCTCCAGCAGCGGCCGTGGTGCGCCTTCGCGCGCGGCCTGCTGCAGGGCGAAACTGGCATAGCTGGTTTCGTTGTACTGCGAATAGCTGCGCAGCGTATCCGCCGAGGTCAGGATGGCCTGGGTAGGCAGGGCATCGACCACGCCGGTATTGGCAATGCCCAGCTGCGCCGACGTGCTCCACGAGCCATTGCGCATGCCCTGCGTGGTACCGAAGGCCGCCGCGCTGCTGGCCAGGCCGTTGAGCTCGACGCGGAACGCACCGGGCAGCAAGGCATAGGTTGATGGCAGCAGCGTATAGGTACCCGCCGGCAGTCCGGGGACACCCGCGCCAATGGTGATCTGGCGGCCGATGGCCGGATCGCCGGCGCCCTTCTCCGCGCCAACCGGTGCATATCCGGCCTGCACGCCCGGCACGATCGCGTACACCGGGTTGGTTTTCAGGCCCGGCAGGGTGAAGCCATCAGCGCCCATCTGCACCAGCGGGTTGAAGCGGGCATCGGTGGAGCCGCCGCGGCCGGAAAGGAAGGCCGCACCGGTAAGCTCGCCACCGCCGGACAGGTCCAGCACCGCACCTGCCTGCGCATTCACCGCATGCGCCTTGAACTCCACCTTCGGTTCCCAGCCGATACCGCGGTAATCGGCGTCTATGCCGTTGTAGTTGTAGGTCAAGCCATCGACGGTGCCGCCATAGGGCATCACCAGACCGTTGGCGCTGACCGAGGTGATGCTGCCCGGCAGCAGGTTGACCACGCTCGTATAGCCATTGCTGTTGCTGCCCAGCGTTATGCTGCCCAGCGGAGCGCGCAGCACGCCGCCCTGGTTGATGGTGGCGGCACTGAACTCCATTGCGCCGAACACGCTGTATGGCATCGCTGGCAGTGCGCTGCCCATGCGCTCGATGGTGAGCGCGCGAGCCGGATCCAGCTCGATCTGGCGAACACCCCATTGGTTCAATGTGGTGTGCATGCCGACACTGACGTTGCCGCTGCCGTAGATCTGTGCCGCCGCCAGGGTGGTGTCACCCGGTGAGAACAGGTTGGCCTGCTGCAGGCGCAGATCGCCCTCGCTCTGGATCCGCACCTGCCCGAACGCATCGCGTTCGACCGCCAGCGGCGTGGCCGCGTTGAGCTTTATCTCGCCGCGGCTGCCGAAGCCCAGCATGCCGACGATGTCGACCATGCTGCCGGCCAGGGTCAGCTTGGCGTCATCCGCCACCAGCGGCACGCCCAGGGTCCCTGCCGCGGGTGAAACATTGCTGGAGCCGATGATCGGATTCGGCATCAAGGTGTTATCGCGCTGGCGACGGGCCGCGCCGGCGATACGCAGGTAAGGCGCGGCCAGGTGCACCTGGCTGTCGCGCGCCGCGTTGCTGGACAGGCCGATCGCGCTGGCCGTCAGGTACAAGGCCTGACGCATGCTCAGGTCGATGTCGCCATCCATGCTGAGCAGGCCATTGACGTATAGCGAAGCGGTATCGAAACCACCCGCGCGTATCGCATCCACGCCATAGCGGGCATGACCAAAGGCCAGGCTCGCATCCAGCTCACCCACGCCGACATCCGCGGCCAGCCCGCTGCCGCTGTAGTTCTGTTCCAGCACCAGTTCACGTGGCACACGCACGGCGTCGTCGACCAGTTCGCCCTTGGAGGTCCAGCGATCTACCGGGCCGTAGATGGGCGTCTCCAGATTCAACGCCAACGTGCCGCCCATGGCACCGGCGCCGCCTGTGGCAGCGTTCAACGTGCCATCGATGAACAGACCATTGTCCGAGCTCAAGGCAATCACGCCACCATGGCTGGCCAGCGTGGTCTCGCCCCTGCCAGGCAGGTCGAGTACAGCCTGCGTACCCGATGCCTCCAGTCGTGCGCCTTCGCGGACCACGACGAAGGCGTTTATCGCGCCGATGTTTTGTGATGCCAGATTGTGCTTGGCACCGATTTCGATGGTGCCGCCGTCAAGCAGACGGCCATAGCGGCCAACCGCATCATCGTTCGCGGTGAATGCCTTGCCGGAAACATCCAGTACGGCGTTGTCACCGATCCATACCGAGCGCGCGGAAGGCAGACCGGCCGGCAGATTTGCGTCATTGCCGGTGCCAAAGTCACCACCCAGCACCGAGATCCGACCGCCATTGGCCTGCAAGCTGCCTTCCAGCGTGATCTGGGCGTTGCCGGTCAGGGTGATCGATTGGCCCGGGTCGACACCGATGTGACTGCCCTTGCCAAGCAACAGGTCGGCGGCGGTCAGCACCGTACCTGCCGACAACGCGAGGCTTGCGCCCTGCCGCAGGCTGACCGTGCCCTTGCCCGGCTGGTCCTGCTGCAACGGCGGCAGCCACACCGACAAGGCCTCATCCGGGTCGCCACCACTGGCCAGATCACGCGCGGCAGCCCGGTCAACCTGAAACAGTGGCATTGCCACATCGACGCGTGCGCCATCGACCACCACCACACCATCGCGACCGCTGACGCTGTAACTCTTGAAGCCGGACTGGAACAGCTTGCTGTCCAGGGCCAGGAACGACTGCACCGGCAGGTCACGGTGCCAGGACGTGCCAGGCGGAATACGGGTGCCATCGGGCATCACCAGCACGCGGTCGGTGACACTGCCGGCGACGTAGTTGTAGGTCTGCTGCGGAATCGGCAAGCCGGCAGGAAACACGTTGGCGGGGACAACATAGCCTGCGGGAAGATCGGTGATGGTCGACAAGGTAGTGCCGGCAGGCAGGGTCTGGCCGGCGTACATCACCGGTCCGTTGTTGGCCAGCTGTACCGTCACCGGCAGCAGCCAGGGCGCCTGCGTGGTCACCGTGTTGGTGCTGCTCACCGAGGGTCGCAGCGTCGCCGGCATCGCCTGGCCGCCCTGCACGCGGATCTGCACGACGCTGAAACTGACCGGAATGACCTCGCCAGGTTGCAGCACCACATCCGCGGCCAGACGCAGCGGTAGATCGCTTTTCTCGCCCGCAGGCAGCTGCTCGATCGCACTGGCCAGCTCACCGCCAATACTCACCAGCGTGCCGTGCTCGATGTTGAGCGCACCACCGCCCTTGACACCGTAGCCGCGGATGGCGCCATCCAGCGCAAGCACACCATTGCCCTGGTACTGGCCGGCCGCCAGCGTGACGCTGCCGCCCTTGCCACCGGCAACACTGCCATCCACCGCAACCGCGGCTCCGGAGGACACGTCGATCAGACTGCCTTCGCCCAGGGTGACGCTGCCGCTGCTGCGCAGTATCACCTCGCCGCCGTTGATGAAAGGCAGCCCGGCGATGGACTGCGGGTCCTGCCACTGGTTGTTCCACAACCCGCGCGCGTCCAGCGTCACGCCATCGGCAATGTCGACCTTGCGCTCATAACTGGCGGCGGCCAGCGCACCGATCGGTCGATCCTGCCAGGGATCACCACTGGCCGTGTGCTGCACCAGCATGTTGCCCAGACGGATGCTGCCGCTACGGGCAGTAAGATCGGCATTGACGGTTACATCGCTTGCATGCAGCGCGATACCACCGCCGGCGGCGACAGTGAGCGCCTCATCCACGCTCACCCGGCCCAGCGCATGGATGTCCAGCGCGGCCAACTTCTGTGCATTGAGCCAGGCCGCATCCAGGGTGATATGCCCGGCCTTGCCTGCAGTACCAGCCGAACCAATCGAGACCTCATCGACAACCGCGCCCGCGCCAAAGCGTAGCTGGCCGGTGTCCTTGTCGTAGAACGGATCATAGCTACCGATGACCAGTTGGCCACCGCGTGCAATCGCGGTCTGCGCCTGCTGATAGCCGTCCAGTATGGCTTCGCGTGCGCGCGTCTGCCGGTCGCCCTGGAAGGTGGTGGTTTCAATCCCGCCCTCCAGCTGTGCCGACTGCGTAGCCACCACCACGCGACCGGCATCGCGGCCGACCACATAACCATTCTCCAGCCGCTTGTCCGGGCCGATCACCGGGCTGTAGTAGTACTCGGTGTTGCCCCAACGTGCGTGCACATCCTCGAAACCACGGTAGAGACCGGTGTACAACAGATCGCCTGGCGCGCTTGAGGCGCTGTACAACTTGCCATCGGCGCCTTTGAGATGGGTCTGCCGGATATAGCCGGTCTGCACGTCGAGCGTGCCGCCGGACAGGTTGATATGCGAGCCCGCCTGGGTCACCACGCTGCCACCGTTGAACTGCACGGTGCCACCTTGCGCCGACCACTCACCGATGCCGTGGCCGGTGACGCCCAGGTAGCCGCCTACTTCCAGCAGTCCGCCGGCGGTGTACCAACGGTCGGTTTCATAGCCATTGGTGCCGGCGGGCACCAAGACCAGATCACGGCGATCCAGCCAGATGTTCTTGCTGTTGAGCGACTTGTCATCGCGGTTGAGCGACGCGTCGCGCTGCTCATTGCCCTGCACATTGATCTGGACGTTGTTCGCTTCCATCGCGATCTTGACGCCAACGTGGCCGGATACATCGATGCGCGCACCGCGTTCAACTTCGGTGGCGGCGGCATCGACAAAGACCTGGCCACCGGTCGCCAGGGTCAGGCTGCCATCCTCGAAGCGCACGTCGCCACCACTGACAATCTGTACCAACGACTGGTCACGCCGGTGCAGGATGCCATCACCGGCCTTGTCCGATTCCTGCACCAGGGTCTCGCGCTGCACATCCAATGCGGTGGTTGCGCTGTCGTCCAGCACCACTGCGGTGGTGCTGCCCTTGCCCAGGGCTACCTCGCCATCGGCGTCGCCGCGTGCGGTCTGCAGATGCACGGTGCCGCGGGTATGCACGGACGTGGTCGCAACCAATGCGCCGTCCTGATGCACCTCATGCCCGGCCAGGGTGATATCACCTGTCGTTGCCTGGATCAGGCCCGTGTTGCTGACCACACCGCTGGCGGCGGCCACATCAGCCCCATTGGCAACCGGCTTGCGCAGCGTGGTGACCACATTGCCGCGCGTCGTCGAGGTCTGGTTCTGCTCGGTACCCATGCCCTTGCGGATCACGAAGGCATCGCCAGCGGCCAACATCGTCTGTCCGTTGGCCGTGCTGATCTGGCCGTCGTTGTGCACCTGCCGACCAAGCAGCAGCACATAGCCACCACCCTCGGTCACCGACGACGGAACGTGGGTGCTGATCTGCGCGCCGCGCTCGACGATCACATCGCCGCTAGCGGCCGAATGATTGAATGTAGTTGCGGTGGTGGTCAGATCATTGGCGAAGGTGGGGATGAAACCATTGCCCTGCGCATCACCGTAGATGCCCTTGCCGAACTGCGCGTCGCTGATATTGACTGCAGATGCAGCCAGATTTTTCACGTTGACCTGGCTGCTGCCACCGAACACCACGCCATTACGGTTGATTAGCATCACCGTGCCTTCGCCCTGGATGCGCCCCAGGATCTGCGAAGGACGACCGCTGGGGTCGTTGATGCGATTGAGCAACGACCAGCTTGCCTGCTGGTCGAAGTCCACCACGGTATTGCGACCGACGTTGAAGGTTTCCCAGTTGAGGATGGCCTTGTCGGCGGTCTGCTGGATGCTGACCGTGGTGACGCCATCCTTGCTGCTCTGGCTTGCCGCGTTGGCGTTGTGCCAACCACGGGTCAGTGCATCGTCATCGATCTTCAATCCGCCTTCGCCGAGGCCGTCCAGCACCTGGTTTGGCCGCGCACGTGTCGCATCGCGCGCGGTCTGCTGCAGGCGCTGCTGCATGGCGATCGCCTGCGCGGCGGTATTGAGGTTTTCCAGCGATGTTTTCAGCGTATCGCGCGCCTGCTGTGCCTGCTGGTCACTGCGCTGCAGGTTCGATGGCATGCCATTGGGCAGCCTGCCGGTCTGCGCTGCGGTCTGCTGCTGCACGCCCTTGCCGGCAAACCAGGCGGGACTGAAGGCCTGCTGTGCACTGACGCCTCCGCTGACGCTGCCGGCCATCAGCAGCACTGCGATTGCCTGTGACAATACCCGTACCTGCGGCGCCCGCGTGGTGCCGGGAACAACCGAACCATTGTGCTGCTTCACCATCGCCGTCACCCGTCGCAATATCGTTCGCTGATAAGGGCAAGCGCATTTCCCCGCGCTGCAATACGAACCTGTTCCGACCGGAAGCGAGATTGACACTGCAATGCGTTGCGCTTGTTACGCTGGATAAGACCGCATTGGCTGGCAGCGACTGAACCGCTGTAATAGAAAATTCATGCAATGACGACGCAGCAGAAATCCAGCCAACTTTCGTCATGCCAATGTCATGCTGCCGTGCTCGAATCGAGCAGGATGCGTTGTCGCAGGCGCCGCTGCCTGTGCACTGCCGCTCAACTGAGCAGAACCACACCACCAGGCATATTGACTACCTTGGCGCCATACGCGTCCCGAACCAGATCGATGAACGTATCGATGCGTTCGAGCGGAATGCGTGCCTGCACCCTGCGCCGCGGCAGTGCGCCACCGGCAAGCACGATGCGTCCGGTGCGATAGCGGTTTATCTCATCCACCACGTCCTGCAGCGGCTGATCATCGAACAGCAGCCAACCATTGCGCCAGGCATCGATGGCATCGGTAGCAACAGGCGCGACCGAAGCAATACGATCTTCCAGCAAGCGCGCCTGCCAGGCTGCTTCCAGCATCAGCGTGCGTGCCCCGCGCAGCAGCTGCGCACGGCCTGCCAGACAGGTGATACGGACATCCGTGCCGACGCAGCGCACGTTCACCCGTGCTCCGGGTGCTGGCAGCAGGCGCGCGCCAGCGACCGCGATGGTGAAGCCCGGCACTGCATCTGCCTGCAGCGCGAACTGCGCTTCGCCCTCGCTGACCTCGATGCCTGTCGAGCCGTCGGCAGGCCGGTTCATGGTGGTGCGGGCAGCCATGGTCACATCGACATCGGCAATCTTCAGCGTGCGCAGTTCACCGGTGGCGGTGCGGTAGTCGGCCGCCAACGCAGAGAGCTCCGGCCACATGCCCAAGGGTGAACGCACCACCATCCAGCCAGCTGCCGCAGCGGCTGCGCCGCCCAGGAATGCACGGCGGCGCAGATTGACCGCACGCGCAGGACGGCGCCGGCTGCTCGACGGCAGCACAGCGGTGAATGCTGTTCCGACTGGCGCTGGCGACGGCGCGATGACTGGCGCCACCGCCGTCTGCATTGCCGGTGCCAGCGCCACCCACAGGCGTCGTACCTGTGCGAACGCCGCTGCGTGCAGTGGATCACGCGCGCGCCAGCGCCGGAATGCCTCGGCGTCGGCGGCCGTCACCGGCCCGGTCTGCAGCCGCAGCAGCCAATCCTGCGCCTGCGCCTGCAGCTCGACGGGAATGTTCGGAACGCTTGATGTGGTGTTCATATCTTTCATGACGGTTTTCCCGCCCCCGGACCGAAACGCTGTACCAGCGGGCGGTCGAGTCGTCCCGCGCAATGCTGCAGCGCTTTCTTGAGATCCTTGCCAACCATGCGCGAGGAAACCCCGTGCTGGTCGGCAATGCTGTCGATGGGTTGCTGTTCAATGCGTGCGGCAATCAGGATCGCCCGCTGGCGTTCGGGCAGCTCGCGCAGGGCGGCGGCCAATGCCGCCATCTCCGACTGGCTGAAGGCCACCGTCGCCGGATCAAGATGATCGGCGGCTTCATCCATCAGCGCCTCCACCTCGGCACCAGTGAGTACTCGGCTGTGGGCGATGCGCTGATCGGTGGCAGCATTGAGTGCCATCCGGAACAGGTACGCCACCGGGTTGCGCTGCGGCTCGCTGCTGCCCATGCGCTCGACCCGAAGCCAGGTTTCCTGCAGTGCATCCAGCGCAAGGTCATCCGATCCAAGACGCCGTCGCAGACGCTTGCGGAAGCCTTCATAGTGATCCAGGAAGAGACTGCGCAGACCACTCATCAACGGCCCCGGCATGGCGGCGTCGCGCCGGGCGATTCCGGGAGCAGCAGCAAGGTGATCGGCTGCGGGATGTCGGCAGGCAGGCCAGGCAATGGCAGATCGCGCAGGCGCTTCAGGATGGTGCTGTCGCGCTCTGGATTGCCGGTTGATTCCAGCAGCTCAGGTGCGCGGATACGCTGTCCCGCTGCGCCCAGCCAGAAGCGCAGGCTGGCGCGATAACTTCCGGGGCGGGTAAGCGGGTGACCGCACAAGGTCTGCTCCAGCGAGCGCTGGATCACCCGCGCGCCACGGCGGCGATCCGGTTCGGACAGCATCGCCTGCGCAGGCAGGTCCGCAGCCTCCTGCAGGGTGCCATTGCCAATAGATGAAGACGGCACCAGCGTGAACGCACCATTGCCAACGAAGTGCGGTGCCAGTCCGGTCCCGTCCAGTATCCGCTGCAATGCTTCACGCCAACCGTAACGCCCCGATAGCGGGGCCGAGCGCAGCTCGCCCAGCAGGCGGGCATCTATCAGTACCGCCACTCCAGTGATCTCCCCATACAGCCGCAAGGCATCCGGCAGTGACTGGCCCGGCATGTCGAAGGTGTAGCGTTGCTGCTCGTTACCACGCTCGGCATCCATTCCGTCCGCCGCCAACGCAATGGTCGGCAGCCACAGCGTTACCAGCGCCACCAGCGCCCAGCCCAAACAGCGGCGATGACGCCTGCCACGGGCAATCCTGCTCAGCCGTCGGTATCGATCGTGCGTCCGGGTGTCATAAAACTGCATGCAAGACGCGCCAGCATCACAACGCCAAGCAGGTCACAGTAGGCCTGCTTCATTGCAGATCGGTGACAATCATGCAGTTCCCAAAGCATTCAATCGCATGCACGGCTCTGGCCCTGCTATGGGCGTCATCGACGGCTCCCTGGCCTGCATCGGCGCAAACCGGAGTGGCGCCAGGCTGCGTGGAAGTTGAAGTGAACGGCGAGCGGATCCGCGATTACGAATGTTTCAGCAGGCTGCTGAAGCCGGAAGCCGCGAGTCGCGCAGCAACCGTGCCGCAGCTTTCCTCCGAGCAGCGCATCCGCCAGCCGCCTTCGGCGCTCGGGCTCGCCAATCGCGCGGCCACCCAACAGCGCATGGGCAGCGCCTTCGGTGTCTCCACCCAACCGCAGCGACCGCCACCGGTTCCTCCGCCGCCCCGTCCGGGCAATTGATCCAATGCTGCCGCCGGCTCAGTGACGGGACGGCGCATCCACTGCCGGTTGCAGCGATAGGCCAAGGTTCAAGGGCTGGCGCATGTCGGCGGGCGGCGCTGACAGTAACGGCGCGCTGTTCAAAAGCCCGCGCAGATCGGCATCCACCGCAGCGTCACCCAGCGATACAAAGCGGGTGTCGGTGATCCGCCCGCTTTCAGCTATCCACAATGACACCGTCAGTATCGCCGTCGCTGCTTCGCCGCGCCCTGCTAGCCAGGCCTGCAATCGCTCCACGCGCGGGTCATCCACGCGTGCCAGTTGTTGCGCCAACGTCTCGCTGGTCTGGTTGGCATATGCCATCCAATGCGCGGGTACAGCATCGGCAGCGGCAGCGGAGCCTGCCACGGCCAGCCCACCCAACACTCCCCAGCGACTCGCCTGTCGCCACCATTGGCGGACGCGCTGCGGCCACCCTCCTGCATGTTCTGCCATCGCCGCCACGCTGCCTGCACCAAAGAAGAAGACAGGCAACCGCGTAGCAGAATGTACGCAGCAACCACCGGTCCCCGGACGGCAGCCACTATCACCGCAGCACGTGACAGAACGATGGCGACAGCTTGTATCCCCGCAAGCAACGCATCACGTTGCCGTAGCGAACGTGCGGGTCAACCCGCATCTTCGAGCAGGCAGCGCACCAGCTTCTCGAGCAGACGGCTTACCTGCTTGCGGTCGACCTCCGCCCCCACCGCACCGCGCACCATCACGCCGTTGAAGATCGCCGAAATCATGTTCATCCGCAGCTCCACCTCGGCCGCGTCCAGACCCTCCGGCAGGCCGACCCGATTGGACAGCGCCATGAACTCGCCGGTCACCACCTTGTCGGACTGGCGCAGGATGCGGCGGATGGCGGGATTGCGTGCGGCCTCGGCCGCCAGTTCCAGCTGCAGCTCCAGGTAGGCCGGGTCCAGACACCGGTCCACCGAGTCGACCGTCTGCCGGGCCACCCGGGTCGCCAGGCTGCCACCGCTCTCGTCTTCCTGCAGCTTGCGGGCAAGCTCGGAGAGGTTCTGTTCCTCACGCTTGGCGATGGCTTCGACGATCGCTTCCTTGTTCTCGAAGTAGTGGTAGATGTGGCCCGGGCTCATCCCGGCCACCTTCGAGATCTTGGCAATGCTGGTGCCATGGAAGCCATTGCGGCGGAAGCAGGCGCTGGCCGCGTCCAGCACCTGCTGCCGGCGCGCCTCACCCTTTTCCTGGCCTGCTGGAGCGCTGTTGCTCGCATTCATGAAGAACACCCTGGGATGACGTGGTCGGATCTGCACATGACCGCGATGGCGTTGTGTAGTACGATCATTCTAACTAGAACGATCATTCTAATTCTGGTTGACCTCTCGGCGGGCCGCACTGCCTCCGAGCCGAGCACCACGGAGCACGCCCATGACCACCTTGCTGAAAGACATCGCGGTGCTGTTCGACGCCAGCGAATCCGGCCAACAGATCCTGGATACGGCCACCCGGCTTGCCGGTGACCACACCTCGCATCTGATCGGCATCACCGCCCTGGCCCAGCAGCCGGCCACGATGCAGGCTGGTTTTGCCAAAGGCGAAGCATTGCATGAGGTGATCATCCGCCATCAATCGGTGATGGCAGCGCACGCGCTGCAACTCGGCCAGAGTTTGAACAATGCACTGCACCGGCACGCCGTCAGCGGCGAACTGCGGGTGATCTCGCACGCCGAGTCCAGCAGCGAATCGTCACTGCACGCTTTATATTGCGACTTGCTGGTGGTCAGCCATCCGAACATCCCCGCCTCGCCGCTGACCTGGTCAGCGCCACAGATACTGCAGCAATCCGGCATCCCTATCCTGATCGTGCCGCGCGAGTGGGGCGACAGGCCTATCGGAAGAAAAATACTGGTCGCATGGAATGGCACCCGACAGTCACGCCGAGCCATCGCCGATGCCATGCCCATGCTGGTCAGTGCCGCCGAAGTCACGCTGCTGATCATCGATCCGGAACGCAAGGCGGAACTGCATGGCGACGAGCCCGGTGCAGACATGGCCGCCTATCTCGCCAGGCATCACGTGAAGGTGGATCTGCAGCGTGTTACTTCCGAAGGAGTTCCCATCGCCGAAGTGATCGTCGCGCATGCGAAGGCGGCGCGCTGCGACATGGTGGTGTTCGGCGCCTATAGCCGCCCCAAGTTGAGCGAAGCACTGTTTGGCGGCGTGACTCGTACCCTGCTGACGGAGGTACCGGTGCCGCTGTTCGTTTCCCAATAGTTGCAACTCAAAGTGTCTCCGCATCAATCACCGGCATGGCGCACACGCTCCAGCCTGCGTTGGTGCCAAGTGATCTCCTGCTGACTCTCCTTCAGCAGAGATGTCGCCACAGTCTCTCCCCCGACCGTGGCGACCTGCAGTCCACGGACTGTGCGAATGTCGCGATGACGTCCGCGCCGGGGGGCGGCAGAGCCCCGCCTCCCGGCTTTTTACGCACGCATTGCATGGCATGTACCGGCCGGCAACAGCAGGTCACGGCCAGCGCTGGCCGGCGACGCGCATGCTGCTGTCCAACAATCACTTTGCCGAGTTTGGCGGGGAGTGAATCGCCAGTAAATCCATGACGAAGCGTCTCATTTCCGCAAACGCTTCCCGGCTTGCGGACTCGTATGATCGAAGTGCCGATGACATCGCGGCACGACTGCCACCACACAGGCAGCCAGGCGAACTATTCCGTTTGAGTAACCTGCAACAGGAAACAACAATGAACGTCCGCGAACTTCTGCAGTCCAAGAAACAAACCGTCGTCACCATCGATGTGGAAGACACCATCGGTGCCGCCGCGCACAAGATGAGTACGCACAAGATCGCCGCGCTGGTGGTGATGAAAGACGATGCACCGGTGAGCATCATTTCCGAGAAGGACATCGTGCGCACCCTCGCCGAGGATGGCCCGCAGGCGGGACGCCGCGTGATTTCCAGCCTGCCGTCCACCGGACTTGAAGGCATCGCATCCGATGCAAGCCTCAAGCAGGCCATGGCATTGATGACCTACTCGCGTCACCGCCACCTGATGGTGACTGAAGGCTCCAGGCTGGTCGGCATCCTCAGCCTCGGCGACATCGTCAAGAACCTGCTCAGTGATCTGGAACTCGAAAAAGCGGTACTGCAGGACATTTACACCGCAGCACACTGAGCCACCCATCTGCGCTCACGCTGAGCCTGTGCATCACACAATCACAGGCATCGGCTCGGCCACACTTGCGGCACTAGTAAGCGCCGCTTGGCGGCGAATGGTCGCGGCCTTCACCAGCTGGCAGGGCCGCGATCAATCCTTCCATTGCCCATAACCCATCGCTGTAGGCGAGCACTGCCTGACAGCCAAAGGCACCGGTGCCGACAGGTTACTCGCTGGCGACTTCAGTGTGCGTGTACTCCGGCCTGCTCGCCGGCGCGCTGGCCCTGTGCGTGCGCGCGTTTACCCGGGATAGATGCGTCCTAGCTACGGGACTTGTCGGCGGTGCGCCGTCGCCGCTCGAAGGCGCAACGCCCGGCCCTTCCCTCGAGGGCGTGGAGCAGGTACGCCAGTTGAATGGGCGATCTGGCAACCATCCTCCATTGCTTCCCGTGATCGGGTAACACAGCTGCGGCACGCCTCCAGCGCGTATAGGAATCGTCCTATATAAGCAGCCCTGGCTCATTTCTAGAATCCTAGCCACTGATCTTGCACAGCACGATCTCCAACAACGGCAGCGCACTGCGGGCACCCTGTCAGCAGCAATCAGGCTGCATTGAAAACATAAGAGCGTTGGCCCGACCGGGCCGGGAAGGTGGACCTTGAACCGTTTCTTTCATCGCCAGACAACATCGCAGCAATGGAGCCTGCGCAAACGTCTTGTCGGTCTGTCGCTGCTGCTCGCTGCACTGGGCGCGAGTTCGCCAGTGCTGGCGCAGTCCTGCACTGCGGTCGGCAAGTTGCCAGTGGCCCAGGGGAGCTGGTCGGTCGCCGCGGACGGCAGCACCTTCAAGAATGGCTCGATCGTCGCATCAATGGGGGCGACCGCAACTTATTCGATCACCCAGACAAGCATAGGCACGTTTGCCACGGAATTCGTCTTTGGGTCCTCTGTCGATCCTGCAGCCTATGGAACTGTGGCACTGACTGACACACCGGGATTGGGAGCGCGCTTCAAATGGATGTCCTACAGTGCCACCACCGCCCTGACTCCTTCCATGCAATGGCCGATCGCTACCGCACTCTCCAGCTCCAACGGTTACGGTTTGCTGCTAATGGCAAAAGCATCCACAACAACGGCGTACACGATCACCACGCGATACACAGTTGAGCTGGTAGTAATCGATGAAGACACATATAGGGGCGGAAAATTGAACTACAGCGGCAACCACAACTTGTTGGTCGGAAACTCGTTCCAGTCAGGATCAGCGATTCCCGTTTCGTGCGTGAATGGTTTCTTCAACCTGATGAACCTGCTCACTGAATCCGCTCCACCCGACCTGCCCCAGCCGTATCTTCCAACCTGCCGCTTCGACACCAGCACCTTGAACCAGCGGGTGAAGCTGGACGATGTGACCACCGACGATATCGCTGCCGCCGGCTCACCGCGCAGTGCGGGCAGTATCGGCGAGAAAACCTTCAACCTGCGGGCAACGCAGTGCGAGGCAGGCTCGCGCTTCAATGTGTACTTCACGGATGCGACCAACGTCAGCTCGACCGCGGATTACCTGAGCAGCGCCGTCGACAGCCGCAGCCTTGTCGGTATGCGCCTGTATGCCGGCAGCAACACTACGCCGGTGCGCTTTGGACCAGCCCCGGTCGGCAACGCGGTGCCTGCCAACATCGCCGCGCAAGCCGGCCCGACCACGGCCAACCAGGCACTGAACCTGCCGTTCACCGTGCAACATGTACGCATGCCAGGTGTCACCACGGGCGACCTGAGTCCCGGCCTGATGGCCTCCGAGGCCACCGTGACCATCGTCTATCCCTAGGCTTGCCGGCGTCGACCGCCATGCGTGATCGCTGCATCGAGCCAGTGCAGCATGTGCCGCTCGCTCAACTGCGGAACAGACCGTGCTCGGTGCAGAAGCTGACCAGGTCCTGGTTGGAGTCCACGCCAAGCTTGCGCATGGCCGATATCTTCTGGGTACTGACCGTCTTGACGCTGCGGCTGAGGTGCTCGCTGATCTCGCCGACGGTCTGTCCTTCAACGAACAGCCGTATCACCTCGAACTCACGTGGGGTAAGTGAGGCGATGCGCTGTTCGACAGGGTTCTCACTGTCGCCGCGCCGCACCTTCTTGAAGCCTGGCGGGTAGTAGCGCATGCCACGCCGCAGTGTCTGCAAGGCCTGCCCGAGTTCGGACATGTCGTGCTGCTTCAGCACCACACCATTGACACCGGCGTCATACAGCGAGGCCACGATCATGGGATTGGACAACATGGTCAGAACCAGCAGCTTGGTGTCGGCGAACCGCCGCCGCAGGAAGCCGATGAACTGGATGCCGTCGCCGTGCCGCTCGTCGTCCGGCATGTGGTAATCGGTGATGACCACGTCCGGTAGCGAACGCTCCAGCAGCTCCACCAGCTCCGACGGCGACTGCGCGGCAGCCTCGACGACCACGTTCGGGTCGCGCTCGAGCACCTCGCGGATGCCCATCAGCAGCAACGGGTGGTCATCGGCGATAACGATACGCAGCTTCTGCATTTACGGTCCTTCCGTGCCTGGCAATGCCGACTCATGCGGGCAGCAAGTGTCAGGTGCTGGCAAGCAGATTGTCCAGTGCCTGGCAAAGCGTCAGCAGGTCCTCACCGAGGCCAGGCCCCCACGCTTCACGTGATAGACGCTGCTCGGCGTCCTCCAGCGTGACCGCCATCAGCATGCCGCCCACGGTCACCAGCGCGCCGCGCATGCGGTGCAACTTCTGCTTCACCAGCACAGCGTCGGCAGCAGCAATCGCGTCCCGGCAGCGATCTATATCCACGCGCATCGTGGTGCGGAACACCTCCCGGTACTTTTCCGGTACAAGCAACTGCGGCGCGACTTCTTCAACCGGCGCTACTGGCGACTCCACCAGCGCTGGCGGTGAATGCGGCTGCCAACGTTGCAGCAGCCGATGCAGGTGTTGCAGGTCGATGGGCTTGACCAGCCAGGCATCCATCCCGCTGTCCAGGCAATGCTGTTCTTCGTCGCGCATGGCATTGGCGGTAACCCCGACAATCGCGCAGCGTGCCCCCTGGTCACGCAGCGCCCTGGTCAGCTCGAAGCCGTTCATCCGCGGCATGTTGATATCGGTCAGGACCACGTCGTAGGCATGCGCCTTCCACTGCGCCAAGGCCTGCTCGCCGTCACCGGCAACCGTCACCTTGCAGCCCAGCGCCTGCAGCTGGTCATACAGCGTGGCCTGGTTGATGGGATTGTCCTCCGCCACCAGCACATCCAGTCCAAGCCCAGGCAGGCCTGCCCGCTTTGCCGGTAGTGCGGTTGCCGGTCGTTGCTGCTGCCTGCGCTGCAGCTCCAGTCCAATGCTGTGGATGCTGTCGCCCTGCATGTCCGGGCGCGCCGCGTCATCCGAAGGCGATACACGCAAATGGGGACCGTTCCAGCCGGACTGCGTTGCAGGCATCTGCACGTCAAGCAACAAGCGCGCATCAGCAACCGGCAGTGCATCGCCAGCAACCAGCACCTCGACCTCCGCGCCCCAGCCCAGCAGCCAGTCTTGCAGGTGCGCCGACAACTCGGGATGCGGGCTGCGCAGCAGCAGCCGCAGTCCCGACAACTGCGGTACCGGTACCTGCACGGCTTCCGAGACCGCGTCAGCGAGTGTGATCTGGAGCGAGAAGCTGCTACCCAGTCCGGCCTCGCTGACAACGGCCAGCGTGCCGCCCATCAGCCGCGCCAGTCGCTCACAGATCGACAGGCCCAGACCGGTCCCGCGTATCGTGTTCTGGCTCTGGTTGATGTCGTTGAACGGAGTAAACAGCTGGTCGAGCTTGTCGGCCGGCACGCCCACACCGGTATCGGCAACCTGCAATTGCAGTGTGCTTGTCCCGTCCTGGCCGCGATCTACGCGCAGGCGCACGATGACGTGCCCGGCCGGCGTGAACTTGATCGCATTGCTGATCAGGTTGGACAGCACCTGCCGCACCCGCAGCGGATCGCCGATGACAGCTTCCGGTACGTCATGGTCGATCGTGCAGAACAACAGCAGCCCCTTCTGCCGCGCCATCGCCGTATACGTGGTTGTGCATTGCTCGACCAGCTCGCGCGGACTGAACGGTTTGGACTCCACCTGCATCTGACCGGCCTCGATCTTGCTGATATCGAGGATGTCGCTGATCTGCTGCAGCAGCTGCTGGGACGCATCCTGCAGCCGGTTCACATGCTGCGATTGGCGCGCATCGAGCTCGGTAAGCGCCAGCAGCTCCAAGGTACCCAGCAAGCCATACAGCGGCGTGCGTATCTCATGGCTCATCGTCGCCAGGAAGGTGGTCTTGGCCGCATTGGCTTCATCGGCGGCAGTGCGCGCCCGTGCCAGTGCGCGCTGCTCCTCGGCGTGGACGGTGATATCGGTGAAGGCACACAGCAGCACGTCCTGCCCGTGATACCGGGTAGGCACATACGTCATATGCAGGCAGCGCCCGTTGGCCAGTTCAATCTGCTCGATAAGGCCTGCCGAGTCTGCATGCAGCATGCGCTCCCATGCGCTGGCATCCACCGACAAGCCAGTCAGCGGCTGCGACTCACTCAGCTCCAGCCATTGCCGGGCCAATGCGGTGGCAAACACCACACGCCCGTCGTCTGGGCTCAGCAGGCACAAGGCGACCGGCGTGGTCTCGATCAGGTCCCGGTTGAAGGCCTCGCTCTCGATCACCCGTGCCTGCGCCCGACGCGCCGGCTCGATCACCTGCAACCGGTACCAGCGCACGTAGCCAATGCCCCCGAGCACCGCCAGCGCGAACAGCGCCAGTGCAACGACCAGCATCCACAGGTTGTCAGCGAAGAAGCTACCGTAGCCGACCTGGTAGTAGCCAATCCAGTCACCGGAGAGGTCCTGCACACGCAGGCCCAAACCCTGCAGCTGCGGGCGCAGGCCGTCACCATCCAATGCTGGCGGCGGGCCTTGACCCAACACCATGCCCTGCTCGGCGTGCCGCAGCCAGAACCCGGCCTGCACTCCACCATCTTCGGCTGCGGGGAACAGGCGCGCTTCACTGAAGAGCAAGGCCATGTAGGCATTGGAAGCATCATCGGTGATCGCGCTTACCCGCCCGCTGCGGAAACCCGCGTGTGCCACGCCAAGCATCTTCCCCGGCTCA
This sequence comes from Stenotrophomonas sp. STEN023, assembly GCF_056760135.1. Classification (NCBI taxonomy): domain Bacteria; kingdom Pseudomonadati; phylum Pseudomonadota; class Gammaproteobacteria; order Lysobacterales; family Lysobacteraceae; genus Stenotrophomonas; species Stenotrophomonas sp. STEN023. The sequence goes on from NZ_JBRREF010000003.1 coordinate 25,051, forward strand.
CCTGGCAAAGCAAACCAGCGCACGGCGGTGACTGCCGGGACATCAACGGCATTGCCAGCTGCAGCAGCCGGCAGCAGCGGACCTTCGCGCAGCACAACCGCAGTCGCTTGCCGCAGCCAGCCAGGCGAACCCTGCGCTGCTGACTGGCCCGGAACCAATACCGCATTGCTGTCATCGGCATTGAGCACAAGCAACGGCGCTGCCGGAAAACTGGAGAATGCCCAGAACGCCGAATACTGACGGCTCAGGTAAGTGCCGACCGCGGCATACGCTGGACTGATTGCAGGCCCCGGCGTGCCGGGCAGGAAATCGAACGGCTGGCGAACATCAGCTACCAGCTGCTCCGGCAGCCCTTGCTGCTGCGCATTCTGTGCGTGCAACTGCTGCAGGAACTGCTCCTGCTCCAGCAGGTACTCGATGCGCTGGTTGAAATCAGCAGTCAGCTGCGCCCGTGTCTGCTCGATGGCGTGCTGGCCGCCCAGCGCCAGCATGCCTGCCAGCAACAGCGCCAGTACCAGGCTGCCGAAGGTGGCGATGGTCTGGCGGTGCAGCCGCCGCGTGACGTTGATGAAGGAAGAATCGGGCATGTCGGCCTTCAGGCAAGCAAATACCTGTCTGACTCGGATGGTATGCGTTTTGGCCTACAGAAGCTGCCCGAAGTCCGCCGCGGTCAGCGCTGGCGAGAACAGGAAGCCCTGCGCGCGATCGCAGCCCAGCCGTTGCAGGCAGGTCAGGTCGTCCTCGGTCTCCACGCCTTCAGCAGTCACGGTCAGGCCGAGTTCGTGGCCGAGTTCAATCGCCGATGCGAGCACCGCATGCCGTGCCGAGTCACTCCAGGCGCCACTGACGAAGGCGCGATCGATCTTCATTTCGGTAAAAGGCGTGGACAGCAGGTTGTACATCGAGCTGTAACCGCGACCAAAGTCATCCTGCGACAGCCCGAACCCCTTCAAGCGCAAGCGACTGACGCCACGATGGAACAGATCGACGGCATGGATGGGCTCGTCCTCGAGCAGCTCGAAGACAATGTCCGAAGGCGAAACCCCTGCCTGTGCGACCTGCTCAGCCACCAGATCAGGCAGGTCAGCCGTTTCCAGCAAGGGGATCGGCAGGTTGACCGAGAACGGCACGAGGTGACCGCGCGCCTTCCAGGCGAGGTGTGCGGCAAGTCCGTCGCGGAGCATGCACATCAGCAGCTCCTGCTGAAGATTGTGGTGCTGGATGGATGGCAGGAACACCGCGGGCGCAATCAACCCGGACAGCGGATGCTGCCAGCGCGCAAGCACCTCTGCACCGACAACACGCCGGCTGCGTACATCCACCTTGGGCTGGAAGCGGCCATGGATCGCAGCTTGGTCCATCGCCCTTAGCAGCACGGCGGCATCCAGCCGCGGCAGGGTTCTTGGCAAGCGCTCATGCGTTGGCCGAGGCGCTGCCTGCAACAGGTGCTGCTGCAGCTGCAGCGCCTGTGCCTTGGTGAAGGGCTTTGGAAACGCACCAATCACCGTCAGCCCCTTGATCAATGCCATCTGCTCGACGCTCTTGAGGATGCTGTCATCGCAGGAGCTGCAGATCACCAGCGATGGCGCGAGCGGGGTATCGGCAAGCTGGTCGATGAACTGCACGCCGTCACTTCCCGGCATGTCCAGGTCCAGCACGACCAGCTGGTAGCGATGATGCAGCAACTGGGCCATCGCCTCCGCGGCAGAGCCAGCACTATGCACCTCGTGCAGGCCAACCTGGTTCAGCACGGTTTCCACGTGCAGGCACTGCAGCGGATGATCATCAACGATCAGGATGTTGGCGTCAGCGGACATCGGTTTCATTCCCGGTGCGGCGCGCGGCCCGCAGGTGCTCGCGCAGGGTGGACAGGAACAGCGGCTTGACCAGCATGGCATCCATGCCGGCCGACCACCACTGGCCGCATGTATCAGGCAGCACGTCGGCACTCGTGCCAAGGACAAGACCCGAATAGCCGCTGTCGCGTAGCGCCTGCGCAAGCGCGAAGCCGGACATCGACGGCATGTTCAGATCCGTCAGGATGGCATCGAAATCCTGCAGGTCGGCGCGTTGCAGGACATGCTGCCCGCCATCGGCGAGCACCACCTCGCAGCCGAGCATATCCAGCTGCGCTTTGACGATCAGCTGATTGATGGGACTGTCATCCACCACCATCACCCGCATTCCAAGCGTTGCAGCATCCGCACCAGCAGTGCTGTCTTCTGGACCGGTGTCCTGCCCCTGCTGCGCACGCAGCACCGCCCAGCCAGTATCCAGCAAGGCATGCGCCGGTGCGGAAACCACACCACTTGCCGAATCCGCATCCACGCTGGCCGCGACAGGCCGCAGGAACACCTGGCGGAGGTGTCCCTCGGGTGCTTCAAGCGCCGGCGGCCAGGCGTGCAGCAACACCGCATCCACATCCATCTGCTGCATTGCCCCCGTGCACGGCACTGCCCGCGCACCCCAGCGCGTCAGCCATCTGCACAGATTGGCCACCACTTCAGAGGACTGCCCGGCGACATAGACCGGCTTGTCCAGCAATTGCGGATGACGAACCGCGCTGGCGACCATGCTGCTGGCCTTGGGCAGGGCAAGCTCAAGCGAAACCCGGGTACCCAGCCCAGGCTGGCTTACCGCATGCAGGGAGCCGCCCATCAGCACGGCCAGGCGGTTGCTGATGGCAAGGCCGAGGCCGGTGCCCGGAACCTTGCGCGACAACGCATCATTGGCGCGATAGTAAGGCTCGAACAGGTGCTCCATCGCCTCCGGCGCAACGCCTGTACCGGTGTCGCTCACCTGGAAGATCAGCTGCAGCAGACCATCGGCACGCGTGAATGCCTTGACCCGCAGCACCACCTGGCCGGCATCGGTGAACTTGATCGCGTTGCTGACCAGGTTGCCCAGGATCTGCCGGATATGTTGCGCGTCGCCAACCACATCGCCGATCGGCGGCAGATCAGCAACCGCGTAGAGACGCAGGCCCTTGCCCTCGGCACGGGCGATGAAGGATGCGATGACCTCGTCGATCAGCGCCAACAGACAGAAGTCAACGGACTCCAGCACCATGTGCCCGGATTCGATGCGCGACAGGTCCAGCGAATCGTTGACGGTACGCACAAGCACGGCAGCAGAGTGATGCAGCAGCTTGATGTAACGCTGCTGGCGGGCACTGCCTCCGGCCGCCGCCAACAACTCGAGCGTGCCGGTGATGCCGAACAAGGGCGTGCGGATCTCGTGGCTCATCGTGGCCAGGAACTGGGTCTTGGCCTGGCTGGCGCTTTCGGCCATGGTGCGCGCCGCCATCAGCGACGCCTCGGTCTGCTTCTGCAGCGTGATGTCACTCACCACGCAGAGCGATACCGCTTCGCCGCGGTATAGCAGCGGCACGCTGGTAACCTGCACATGACGTCGGTCATCCAGGTCGACATTGGCATGCACCGTGTTGCCGTCCCGGTTGGCGAGCCGGTCGCGCCATTGCGCGTCATGGTCCATCCAGCGTCGTGCCAGCGCATTCCCGCGCAACACCTCACCGTCACCGCTACTCACCAAGGCCAGACCTACCGGCGCGGTGGCAATCAGTGTGCGATTCAGCTCGACGCTGTCCAGCAATGCGCGGTACTGACGCTGCGCCGGCAACAGGAAGATGCGCCGCGCTGCGTACGCGGCGGAGGCCACCAGCGCAATGAACAACAGCTCCAGCCCCAGCGTGCGTAGCAGCACGCCCCGTGCATCGGTCAGCATTCGCTGTACGGGAAGCGAGTACACCACCCGCAGGCCGCCACTGCCGATGGACTTGCTGAGCACGATGTCGTGCGGCAGACGGTTTGCGTTGCGCAGGCCGAAGTAGTCGTCCTGCAGGCCGGCCAGATACGCCGGTGCATCGGCACTGCGCAGGACCACGCTGCCATGGCTGTCGAGCAGCGTGTAGCTGCTGCCCGGCATGTCCGGCAGCTGCAACGCCTGCTGCAGGTTGCCCAGCTCGAGCCCGATCCAACCGTTGTCCACATTGCTCCGGTCAACCGGCGCCCACACCGCCAGCAGCGATGCATCACCACCCGGCTGGTGCAGCCAGGTCACCGGGCGATGCAGGTGATCGGGCAATGGCATCGTTTCCATTGCCACCGGGATGTGGTCCTGCGGCAGCGATGTCCACACAAAGCCGCCGTCGGCAGCATGCTCAAGCATGTGACTGCGCAATGGCGTAACCGAGGTGTGGATCAGCCGCGCGTCGGCCAACGCCAGCCCGGCCAGCATGCGCGGCGTCAGCGCCAGCTGCCAGGCAGGGTCGCCATCCGGTGCCGGTAGGTTGATTGCCTCAAGCCGCGGCGCCGGGTCGTCGACATGCACCGAATGCGTGGGCAGGTTCTCATCGTGCACCGCCGTGGCAGCGAGCGCTCGTAACAGCGCCTCGCGCTGATCCAGGAACAGCTGCGCCCTGTAAGCACCATCATTGAGATGGCGCCGGTGCTCGGAAACGGCATTCGTCCATGTCGAGTACAGATGGGCGGATGCCGCCATCAAGGAGCAGGCGATCAAGGCCACGGCAGATACCCACAACAGGATGCCGGAAACGCGGCGCGGTGCCTCTACCTGCAACAGCTTGGATGCGTATGAATTCTTCATGCACCCAGCCTAGAAGTGCGGCTTCTGGCGATGGGTAGGACAAATCCTAAATCGAGGCTTATCGGGCGCTTTTTCCAGTTTAGGAATCGTCCTAAACATCTTGGATGGGGCGGTTCCTAGACTTTGCATCGTGCTTGAAGAACGGCACTCGCGGCCACGCCACGGCAAAAGCATCAGTCCGCCGATACGCAGCCGCACCCCATCCATCCAAGAGGATTTGATCATGAAGAAGTTGTTTATTGGCCTTGCAGCTCTCTCCGCCTTTGCCGCCGGCAGCGCACAGGCCGCCATTGGCGCGCAGGGTGACATCACCTTCACCGGCGCCGTCAATAACGACAGCTGCGTGGTGACCGGTGCCGGTGCCACCAACGCCGGCAAGAACCTGCTGGTGGACATGGGTACCGTGTCGGCCAACTCGCTCGGCACCGAAGCCAACCCGATCATCGGCGCCACCGGCATGACCGCCATAGAGAAAGCCATCGACCTGAAGGTCGAGTGCCTGTCAGGCACCAAGGTGGAGTTGAAGCTCAGCCCGCAGGCCCGTTCGGGCAAGGGCATCGCAACCACCGGTGGCGCCTCCAACGTGCAGATCATGTTGGTCAGCAACAACGAAGTGCTGGACTTCACTGCTGGCAGCGCCACCCTGGAGTCTCCGTTCGACGGCAACAGTGTGGTGATTCCGCTGAAGGCGTATTACACGCTGCAGGCCGGCAAGGCCGCCACCGACGTGGTACCGGGTGAAGCCAACGCCACCGTTGCCTACGAACTGTCCTACGACTAAGTCCGCGCAACCGCCGTCCCGCCCTGGCAGCTCCCCCTGCCAGGGCACCTCACAGCCTCCAGGAGCACGCATGAACACCCATTCGATACTCAGGAATGCCTGCCTCGTCTGCCTGTCGGCAATGGCGCTGGCAACTGGCGGCCAGGCCCAGGCATCCATCGCATTGAGCGGCACGCGCATGGTCCTGCAGGAGAAGCAGCAGGAAGCCAGCATCGTGGTGCGCAATGGCGATTCGCCGGTATTGATCCAGTCCTGGCTGGAGACCAACTCAGCCAACGACAGCGATGACCTGCCGTTCGCGGTGACTCCGCCGGTGGCGAAGATGGCAGCCAATGGCCAGCAGTTGCTGCGGGTGATGTATGCCGGCAGCGGCAGCGATCTGCCGCGTGGACAGGAGTCGGTGATGTGGCTCAATGTGCAGGAAGTTCCGCTGAGTACCCAAGCCGAGAACCAGCTGCAGATCGCCGTTCGCCAGCGCATCAAGGTGTTCTTCCGTCCGACCGGGCTCAGTGGCAACGCCGCCGAAGCGCCAGCCGCGGTTCGCTGGTCCGCCGTGCGCAACGACCGGGGCGCGTTGTTGACGCTCTCCAATCCCAGTGCCTACCACGTTTCTTTCAGCGAATTGAGCGATGCCAATGGCCGCGAGCTGCCGAGCCCCGGCATGCTCGCGCCTGGCCAGGTGCTCGAACTGCAGCTCGGCAACATTGCGGTGGATGCCACGCTTGGATTCCGCACCATCAATGATTACGGCGGCGCCGATGCCTACCGTGTGCGCCTGTCGGGAACCAACCAGGTAAGCGGCGCTGCCGCCGACAGCAAGCGCTGACGCCCGCCGCCACCGGCGGCAATGCCCTCTTCTCCTTTCACGCAGTGCCGAAGCACGGCGGGCGGGCGCGTGCCCGTCGCCCGCGTCGTCACCATCGAACGGTTGCAGGACCATGTATCAGCACAGCCCCGCGAATGCCAAGACCCATCATGGACGCCGGACCTCGCAGAGCCTGCTGAAGGCTTTGTGTGCCTGCCTGCTGCCTTGCGCAGCCCTGTGGTTCTGCACCCCGGCACACGCTGGCGAGAAGCCCAACGCGGTGCTGGAGCAGGCGCTGCGTCGGGCGGTGGCCGAGAGTGCAACCCGCCCGATTGCCGCAGGCGTTGCAGCGGACGAGATCACGACCGAGCTGGAATCCCTGTATGCCGACAGCCTGCAGAATCCGCAGCGCTTGGCCGTTGCCTCGGGTGACGCCTCAGGCAGCTTCAACATGGCCTTCCTGCACGGCGTCGAGTCGAGCATGGACCTGCAGGCACTGTTGGGTTCCAGCGGCGTGGCCGAAGGCAGGCAACGCGTGGACGTGTATGTGAACCGTTCGCTGGTAGGCCGACGCGACGTGCTGTTCTCCGTTGACCCGCGTAGCGGCGAGGCCGAAGCGTGCTTCAATCTGGCCATGCTGACCCAGCTTGGCGTGGATCCGGCGCGTTTGCCGCAGCTTCCGGATGCGGGAGCAGACTGCCTGCGCCTGGCTGATGTGGTGCCGCAGGCCAGCCTGCGCTACGACACCAGCCAGCTGCGCCTGGACATCGGCCTGCCGCAGCTCTATCTGGCACCGGCACGGCGCGGCTACGTCGATCCTTCCCTATGGGACAACGGCGTCAATGCCGCCTTCCTGGACTACAGCATCCACGGCCGCCAGGACCGCGTGAGCGGCCTGGGCGCTGTGCGCGATGCCAGCGTCAGCATGCGCATGGGCGTCAATGCCGGGGCGTGGCGCCTGCGCAACGATTCGGTCCTCGCCACCGGCAATCGCCGCGACACCGAGTTCAGCAGCCAGAACACCTATCTGCAGCGCGATGTCGCGCCGCTGCGCAGCCAGCTGGTACTCGGCCAGGCCTATACCTACTCGCCGCTGTTCGACAGCGTGCGCTTCCTCGGCGCGCGGATAGGCTCCGACGAAGCCATGCGTCCAGACGATGAGCAGGGCTATGCACCGGTCATCCGCGGCAACGCCGAGACCAATGCGACGCTGGAGATCCGCCAGAACGGCTACCTGATCCACACCAGCAGCGTCGCACCCGGCCCGTTCGAGATCCGCGATCTGGCCCCGTCCGGTGCCAATGGCGATCTGGAGATCAGCGTGATCGAGGCTGACGGCAGCCGTCGTGTCAGCCGCCAGGCATTCTCGGCTGCGCCACTGATGGTGCGCCAGGGCCGCATCAAGTACGACGCTGCGGCCGGACAGGTGCGCCTGCACGACCAGCAGCGCAATGCCCCTGCATTTGCCAATGGCTCGATGCTGTACGGCATCGGCACCAATGCCACGCTGGCCAGCGGCATGCAGCTGGCCGACGACTTCCAGGCGTACTCACTGGGCGTGGGCTTGAATACACGCGTGGGTGCGCTGTCACTCAACGGCACGCATTCCAGCAGCCGCATCAACGACGCCCAGCTTGATGGCCAACGCGTCGAATTGCGCTATGCCGGTTTCATCGAAAGCACCGGCAGCAACTTCTCGCTCAACTGGCAGCGTGACCTGAGCCAGGGCTACCGCACGCTTGCCGAGCATGCACTGCAGCGCGAGCGCGAGCCCGTCAACGACAGCTTCTTTGCGTCCAATGCCTCCAGCCGACAACGGCTCGACGCCTACCTCACCCAGCCGGTCGGCGATGCCAGCTTCTATCTGAGCGGCTCGCTCGGCCGCAACTGGGACGGCACCTCGTCACGCAGTGTGTCGCTGGGCCATGGCAACCGCATTGGCAACGCCACCTACAATCTGTCCTACACACATTCGCGCAACCTGTTCGCCACCGGCGCAGTCGCCTCACGCAGCGATGACACGTTGATGCTCAGCGTCAGCCTGCCGCTGGGCAAGCAGCCTCGTGCGCCGCAGGCACGCGCGTCAGCTGGCCATCACGGCGGCAGCAGCGTGCAGGCCGGTGTCTCCGGCTTGCTGCCCGGCAGCGAGCGCGACATCAGCTACAACGCCACGGCCGGCCGTGACAGTCAGGGCCAAAGCAATGCCGCAGTGTCACTGGGCGCGACAACCGCTGTCGCGCGGGTCAACGCAACTTACAGCCATGGCAGCAACACCGATTCGATGAGCCTGTCCGCGGCAGGCTCGATGGTTGCACATGGCGGTGGTATCAACCTGGGCCAGTCATTGAGTGAAACCTTCATGCTGGCGCATGTACAGCCCTCCGTGGCCGGCGTTGGCATCAGCAGCTTCGCCGGCGTCAAGACGGGGCGCAACGGTTACGCGGTGATACCCAGCGCAACGCCCTACCGGGGTAACTGGGTTGGCCTGGACGCACGCGCCGCCGGTGCCGATGTCGATGTGGACACCGCCATGCAGCAGCTGGTGCCCAGCCGTGGCGCTGCGGTACTGGCGCGCTTCAAGGCCGACACCGGCCGCCGCGTACAGTTTGAGCTGCAGCAGGCCGATGGCAGCCCGATGCCGTTCGGTGCGGTGGTCGATGGCAGCGACGGCGAGCGCCTGGGTATCACCGACCCGCGTGGCCGCCTGCTGCTGATGCTCGCCGCCGAACAGATCAACGGCAGTGTCAACGTGCAGTGGGATGGCTATAGCTGCAGCGCCAGCTATGCGGTACCTGAGCGCGCTGCTGGCCAGAACTACCAGCGCCTTCCGCTGCGCTGCGATGGCACGGGGATGTAAGGCGGCATACGCGATTCACGCCGATCACCGTCAACACGCTTGCAACGCAGAAGCCCACGTTGCTGTGGGCTTCTGCGGTCTACCCGGATACCTGCCTCAGCTTGAACGCAGCCGATCCGGCCACCTCATTTCGGTGCGCGCTTGGCCAGCTCGATCAGCATCCGCGACGCCAGGTACAGGCGCGGCGGGATCGAGTCGATCTCGATGTACTCGTTGCGTGCGTGGTAACCCCAACCTGCAAGACCAAGGCCTTCCAGCACTGCAGCGTGACCGGAGCGACCGGCAAAGCCGGCATCGGTGCCGCCATTGGTGGTGGGATGCATCAGCAGCTTGCGGCCATCCAGCTCGGCGTAGATATCCTGCGCAAGATCCGCCAAAGCGCGGCCACGTTCTCCCGCCACATAGATCGGGCGCAGCGGCTCCAGCGTCACCGTGGTGGTGGTATCCGGCACCACCTGGCTTTCCTTGACCTTGGCCTGCAGCGCTGCCAGCAAGTTGGCATTGCTGTCGGCCTGCATCACCCGCGCGTCACCACCGACTTCCGCACGTTCCGGAATCTGGTTGCGTGCGGTACCGGCGTTGGCCGTGGTCCAGTTGAGCTGCGCGCCGGGCACCCCGGCGGCCACGTCCTTGGTCTGGATGATCTGATGGGCCAGCTCGACCAGTGCGTTGCGGCCCTGCTCGGGTGCCGCACCGGCGTGTGCGGACAGGCCCTGCACCGACATCCGCACCTGCGAGGTGCCGGCGGCGCTGAGCAGTACACCTTCGCTTTCGATCACCGCCTTGGCCGGCGAGGGCTCGAATGACAGCACCACGTCGTGCTCGTCCGCCAGCCTGGCAATGGTTTCGCCCGAGCCCGGCGAGCCGATTTCCTCATCCGGGTTGAACAGCACGGTGACCGTCGCGTAATCATTCCAACCACGCGCCTTGAGCAGGGCCAGCGAATGCAGGATCACCGCGATGCCGCCCTTGTCATCAGCGATACCCGGGCCGTATAGCAGATTGCCCTTCTGGTGGAAGGGTTCCTTCTCAAGGATGCCGCGGTCATAAACCGTATCGGCATGGGCGATCAGCATCACCTTCAACTTGCCGGTGCCGGTGAAGCTGCCGCGCACCAGATCCGGTCCGCCGGTGGCCGAAGCAACCCGCTCGACCTTGGCATCCAGGGCGCGTAGTCGCTTGTCCAGATAGTCCATCAGTTTGGCGACACCTTCGTGATCGGTAGAACCCGACTCCACCGTCACCAGCTCGCGCAGTGTCTCGATCACCGCCGGTTGCTGGGCCGTGGCCGCTGCCTGCAGCTGCGCATCCAACTGCGCCGCCTGCGCCTGCGCTGCGAAAGAACCTGCAGCCAGTAATCCGCTGAAAATCGCCGTGCGTGAAATGCTCATGGCCTGCTCCTATGGTTGCCGCCGTAGCCTATCAGCGCCACGGCGGCAATGGGGAGCACGGGCGCACAGGAACCCGCCATCCGCTGCAGCCACGACTTCGCATACTCCACGTGCATTGCTTGCAGAGAGATGATCCGTGAGTTTCAGCGGATGACGGCGCGCTCAGGCCTCCTGCAGGCCCGGTCGACCATGCGCAACCGCATAGCGCTTCCAGCTTTCCAGCTTGCCGTTGGGCTGCATGACCTGGTCGATCGTCTTCATGTCACCCACCCAGGTATCGCGGGTCACCTCGCACAGCACATAGCCGCGTTTGTCTGTGGTGGCCTTCAGGTGCGGGCTGTGTTGCAGCGTATTGCGCGCCATCGCGTCGACGCCCTGGCCATCGGCGCCGGAACTGATCGAGGTGGCCAGGAATTCGCTGGAGATCACCCCGGAATCGGCATTGTCCTGCACCAGGTCGCTGGCGTAGTGACGATGCGCGTCGCCACATGCGGTAACCACGTTGTTGAAGCGCAGCGTCTGGATGTGATCGAGCAGCCGCCTGCGGCTGTCCAGGTAACCGGACCATTGATCGTCCGATGACACTACCTGCCCATCCTTCTCGCGCGCGCAATTACCCAGCGACACCTGGTGGGCGATGGTATGCCAACGCGGCGCTGCATCCGCCAGCCCATCGAACAACCAGCGTTCCTGCTGCGCGCCGACGATGCTGCGAGCCGGCGACTCGACCTGCTCGCGCGACGCCATGTCCGCCTGCTTGCTGCGGTATTGGCGGGTATCAAGCAGATGCAGGTCCATCAGCTTGCCGTAGCGCGCGCGGCGATACAGCTGCATGTGCCCGTTGACCGGGAATGCCGAACGGCGCAGCGGCATGTTCTCGTAATAGGCCTGGAAGGCCTGCGCGCGCCGCAGCAGGAACACCTCGCTTGGGGTTCCATCCTGGTCCTCCGCGCCCGCCCAGTTGTTGTCCACCTCATGATCGTCGAAGGTCACGAACCACGGTGCGGCGGCGTGCGCGGCATGCAGGTCGACATCACTCTTGTACTGCGCATAGCGCCGCCGATAGTCATCCAGCGTGTAGATCTGCGGCCCAACGTGGTTGCGCAGGTTGGTGAACGGCTGACCATTCATCCGCCGCACGCCGGGCTGGCTCTCACCCTCGTAGATGTAGTCGCCATAGTGGAAGACGAAATCCAGCGGCTCCTCGGCGATGCAACGCCAGCCGGTGAAATGCCCTTCCTCGAAGTGCTGGCAACCGGCCACCGCAAAGCGGACCCTGTCCACCTGTGCCGTTGCCGCAGGCAGGGTGCAGGTACGGCCTACCGCGCTCTCATGGCCGCCAACGGTGAAGCGATACCAATACGGTCGGCCAGGCTCCAGCCCCTCCAGTTCCACATGCAAGGCATGGCCGAGCTCGGGATGCGCCAGCGCGGAACCCTGTCGCAGCACGCGACGGAAGCCGTCATCGGCAGCCAGCTGCCATTGCACGGGGATCGGCCGCGGCGTGATGCCTCCACCAAATACCAATGGCTCGGTCGCCAGCCGCGTCCACAACACCATGCCATCGGCGCTGGGGTCACCAGACGCCACCCCCAGCGTGAACGGCGTAGTGGCAAAGCGCGGCGATGCCAGCAGGTTGCGTGGATTCAGCGCGCTGGCATCGGCCTGTGCGGCCAGTGACGCGGTGCCCATCCACGCGCCGAACGCCGACAGACCGGACAGCGCGAGGAAGCGCCTGCGATTGAAGTTGTCCACGGGCCGCGTCCTCAGTTGTAGATGATGTGGAAGTAGTAGAAGCGGCCGTAGTCATCGATCTCGGTACGGAAGCGACCGTTCGGACCGGTGCTGTAGGTCGGCTGCATGTTGAACAGGTTCTTGGCTTCGTACTTCAGCGTGACGTGCTTGCTGATCTTGTGGCTGAAGGCCAGGTTGAAGGTCATGTAGGGGTCGTAATAGGAGTCCAGCCACTCGGTATCACCGAAGTCGACCAGCATGCGGCTGCGGTAGTTGCCGGAAACCCGCAGTTGGGCGCTGTTCCACGGCATGCGCCAGATCGCCGAACCATTGACCGACCAGTCCGGCTGGTACAACAGGCGATCAAGCCGGCGCGGGGTACCGTCACTGATCTTGTAGTTGGTCTGTCCGTCCAGGCCGGTGGCGTTGAAGAACATGTCGAAGCGGTGCCGTCCCCAGCGCAGGTTGCGGTTGGCGATGGCGAACTCGACGCCGCGCAGCCGCGACTCCTCGGTGTTCATCGGCTGGGTGACCCGATAGGTGGTGTCGCCGATATCCTCGAAGGTGGTCAAGGTGTAGATGTCGTCCTTGATCACCTTGTCGAACAAGGCAACCGAGACGATGCCGTTGTTGCCGTTGAAGTATTTCTCCCAGGCCAGGTCCAGGTTCGTCGATCGGCGCGGATCCAGCCCTGCATTGCCCTGCTTGATCGTGCAATAGCCCCTGCCCTCGTCATCGTCCGCGCAGCTGCTGTTGGTCGCCTGGGCGATGTTGCTCGGGGTCGGCCGGCCCAACGTCCGGCTCGCCGAGAAGCGCAGGCGCTGGTTCTCGCTGAGTTTGAAACTGGCGTTCAGCGATGGCAGCAGGTCGCTGTAGCCGCCGCTGGTCTTGAGGAAATCGGCGGTATAGGTGCTGCCGCCGTTGTTGCTGTACGGACTGAACGCATCGAAGCGGGTGTGGTCGTAGCGCAGGCCGCCGATCAGCAGCAGACGATCCCATGCATAGTGCGCGGACACGTAGGCATTGGCGATGTCCTCCACATACTTGTAGTCGCTGGTGAAGTTCGCGTTCGGATAGGCCGCGTTGTTGTCGCCCAGGGTCGGCAGCAGCTCTTCGGTGACCTTGCTGTTGTCGATCAGCGGAAAGCCCGGCACCGAGCCGAGCAGCGTGGAGCCCGGGTACAGGTAGTGATTCAAGGTTGCGCTGGTCTTGTAGTAGTTGAAATCGATGTCCTGCCAGATGTTGAGGTGGCGGTACTCGGCACCGGCAGCAAGACCGAAACCGCGCGCGTCGGCATCGATGTTGTGACTGAAATCCAGGCGCAGGTTGTCGATGGTCTCCTTCGCGTCGCGTGGCGAGATGTAGGCCTGGGCTGGATTGAGCTTGAAGCTGGAACTGGTCAGCAGGCTGGGATCGGACACGCCCACGGCGTTCGGAAAGCCGTGCTTGTCATTGGCGTAATCCACGAACAGGTTGCTCGGGTAGGCACGCACGCCCCAGTAGACCTGGGTGTTGTCGAAGGTCTCCTCGGTGTGGCCGCCGCGCAGGGTCAGCCTGGTCAGCGCACCGATGTCCCAGTTGAAGTTGGCGATCGCGCCGCGGTTGTTGCGGTCCCAGCGATCGTGGCGGTTCTTGATGTAGATGCTGTTGATCTGGGTGGTGCCGCTGTCCGCCGTCTGATCACGGATCGCGAACTTCGCGTTGGAATACAGATCGGTCTTGTTCATCGTCGAGTTCTCGTAGAAGCGGTACGAGTACAGCAACAGCGACGCATAGAAGGGATCGTCACTTGGCTTCCACTCCAGCTTGGCCGATCCACCGAAATTGGTGATGTAGTTGGTATAGGTGCCGGTACTGAAGTTTCCCGGTGCACGCAGGCCATTCCAACCAGCCGCCTCGGTGGGCGCGGTGGTGCCATCGGTCAGGTACTTGCCCGCGTCGTTGAAGTAGTAATTGGACTCGACCCAACGCTTGATGCTGTTGCGTGAGCGCTGTTCATAGCGGGCCACCGCGACGATGCCGAACTGCTGGTCTGCGCCAAACTGGTTGGAGAACACCATCTTGGCGCTCTTGCCGAAGTGCCCCAGCGTCTTGTGGTCACCGCCTGCGCTGCGGCCAACATCGGTTTCCGCGGTGGAGTAGATGCCGGCAACATCGGCGAACACATATTTCCCCGAGCGATCGAACGCACTGCGGCTGATGATGTCGATGACGCCGCCGATGGCATCCGGCGCCTGCTCGGCACTGAAGCTCTTGTAGATGTCGGTGCGGGTACCGATGTCGCTGGGAATCAGCTGCAGGTTGTTCATCCGCTCGCCGGAACCGCTGCCGCCGACGCTGGCAATGGCGATGCCATCGATGGTGGTGTAGTTGAGGTTGGCCTGCACGCCACGCACGGTGACGTAGCGTGGCTCGCCGGCATCTTCCACCGCGCTCAGGCCCGGCGCAGCCATCAGGCTCTCGGCCAGGGTTTCATCGCCATAGCTGTCCATCTCGTCATAGATCACCGAGTCCTTGATCACCGGCGACTGCTTCTTCTGGTCGATGACCTCGTGCGCGGCAATCACCGTCACCGTCCCCAGGGTCGGCGCGGCAGCGGCCTCTGCGCCACGTGGTACCACTGGCGCTGGCTGCGCAGCGGCCGGCTTGGCGGGCGCTGGATCGATGGCGATGACGTTGCCATCCACCACGCTGTAGCCCAGCCCGCTGCCGGCCAGCAATACATCCAGCGCCTGCTTGACGGTGGCGCCGCTCGGCACCGCCGCTGCCATGCGTGGCGCGCCGGTGGGCGAGTAGAGGAACTGCACGCCGGCACTGCGTGACAACTGCTCCAATGCATGGCCCAAGGACTGCGCCGGGATCGCAGTCGTCACCTTCGCCTCCAATCCGCCGGCGGCGGCCAGTGCCGGCATGGCAATGCAAGGGGATAGTGCGAGAACGACCGACAGGTAGAGCTTCTTCCGCATCACGGTTCCTAGAGGAGGGAGATTGCATGTGCCGCGTCGGCAGATGACGTCGGCTTCCCCTAGTAAGAGCGGTGCTGTGGCGAAGTGGAGAACGCTGATTCGATGAAATTTTTCTTACAGGCCCAATGCCGAGCCTTCAGCGGCTATGGACATGCACGGTGTCACCGCGGCGTTGCACCTTGAAGCGCGGGTCGCGGGCAAGGAATGCCTGCAGCGCCACGATCCGGTCCGCATCCAGGCTGCCGGACAGACGCATCGCAGCCGCTGTGTCGTCCTCGATCACAACCTGCACGCGGTTATGCCGATTGAATGCCGCCGCAACTTCATCCAGGCGCTCGTCCAGGAAAGACACCTTGCGTTGCTGCCAATCCAGCAGCATCGACGCAGGCATGTCCAAGGGCTGTACCGCGCCGCTGTGGTTGTCCACCAGCACCACGCGGCCCGCAACCAGCCGGGCAAGTCGCTGCTGATCCGAGGCACCACGCCAGACCTCGACTTCGCCGGAGACCACACCGATACGGGTGGTCTGCAGCCGCCGCGACACATCGAACACGGTACCGATATCGCGTACCCGCAACTCGCCAACCTGCACCTCGAACGCGCGTCGGTCCGGCGCCACATCGAAACTCGCTTCACCGCGCAGCAGCTCTACATGCCTATCCAGCCAGCCCATGCGGACGCGAATGGCACTGTCCGCGTTGAGCCGCACCTGGGTGCGATCTGCCAGCACCAGTTCGCGCAGTTCACCGTGGCCTGCAGTCAGCAGCTGCTCCTGCGGCCATAGGCGCGACAGCGACGCGCCCAACACCAGCACCAGGCAGGCAGCAGCAGCCAAGGCAATCCAACGGCGCCATCCTCGTCGCGCTGGAACGACGTTGTGAGCGGAGCCTTTTGCGAACAAGGGCACGACCTTGGCCATTGAGCGGCCTGCGCCCGCCACTACCAGATCGCCTTCGAGCAGGTCGGACGATGCAGCCGGCATCGCCTCGCCGACCTGACGGTGCAGATCCAGTGCCTGCAGATAGGCACGCACATGCTCGGGTGAACGGCGCATCCAGGCCAGGAACGCGCGTCGCTGAACTTCGCTCAGCGCGCCTTCGCGATTGGCCAGGAACCATTGCAGGCCCTGCTCGGCGACACTTCCGTCCGTGCAGTCGGTGGTATTCCGGTTCATGCACCCTCCCTGGTGCCAAGCGCCTGCCGGCAGGCTTCCAGCCCCTTGCCGATATGCTTGCGAACCATATGCACCGACACATCAAGCTGTGCGCTGATCTGCAGGCATTCCACGCCTTCGCGATAATGCAGCTCCATCACCCGGCGCGTGGTGGCAGGCAAGCGCGCGATGGCGCTGCGGATGTCGCTCCAACGCTGCACCTGCTCGAACTCGCCCTCGATGTCTTCCTCGCTCTTCAGCACCTCGGCAAGCAGGTCGACGTCGTCCAGCGGTGGGCGCGCGGACTGCGTGCGCGCGTGCTCGCGCGCAAGGTTGGCGGCTACCGCAAAAAGATAGCCCTCTGGATTGGCGATGGCTTCGGCATCGTCGCCACTGCGACGCAGCAGCCGCAGATAGACCTCCTGCGCCAGGTCCTCGGCATCATCGGCATGGGAGCCGCGGCGCAGGAAGAATCCACGCAACAAGCGACGGCGCAGCTCATAGCCCTGCTCCCAGATCCTGGCGGTTTTCACGACAACCCAAGGTCCCGCAGCCGATAAAGCGGCAGATGGTGGCGCGCGATGATGACAGCAGCATTTCATCGCCTGGCAACGGGAATAGCAGCGGTGCGCCCGCGATGCATGCATTCCCGCCGGCAGGAAGCCTGTGATTGCATGTCAAAAGGGAGGTGTCCCTGCGGTGACATCCCGGTCAGTCCGCACGCGTCACCAACACCGTGCGCGTGGCCGCATCGGCGGGGTGCAGCAACCATTCCATGAACAAGAAAGTGAACAAGAACAGCGACTTCGCCAAAAAAGGCAGGCATGCCGTTCGCGCATGCGATGATCGGGGTTCCTCCGCTACCCCAACACTGCATGGAATGGTTATCCGACCCAACAATCTGGATGGGTCTTTCTACACTTGTCGTTCTCGAAATCATCCTCGGCATCGACAACCTCGTCTTCATCGCGATCCTTGCGGACAAGCTTCCCCCACACCAACGTGACAAGGCCCGCCTGATCGGTTTGAGCCTGGCGTTGGTGATGCGACTGGGCCTGCTGGCAACGCTGTCCTGGATCATGCGGCTTACCACGCCGCTGTTCTCCGTGTTCGACCATTCCTTCTCCGGCCGCGACCTGATCCTGCTGATCGGCGGCCTGTTCCTGTTGTTCAAGGCGACGATGGAGCTGCATGAGCGGCTCGAAGGGCGCTCGCACGAAGCCGGCGACAACAAGGTCTACGCAAGCTTCGGCCTGGTGGTAACCCAGATCGTCATCCTCGATGCGGTGTTCTCGCTGGACTCGGTGATCACCGCGGTCGGCATGGTCGACCACCTCGGCGTGATGTTCGCCGCGGTAACCATTGCGATGGCAGTGATGATGCTTGCCAGCAAGCCGCTCACCAGCTTCGTCAACCGTCATCCGACGGTGGTGATCCTGTGCCTTGGCTTCCTGTTGATGATCGGCTTCAGCCTGGTGGCCGAAGGCCTGGGCTTCAAGATTCCCAAGGGCTATCTGTACGCTGCGATTGCGTTCTCGGTGCTGATCGAGGGCTTCAACCAGTGGACGCAGTTCAACCGCGAGAAGCACGCGCAGAACCTGTCCTTCCGGCAACGCACCTCCAATGCGGTGCTCAAGCTGCTGGGCTCGCGCCCGACGCAGGCCGCTGCCGGCGACACGTCGGAGCAGGAGGATCAACTTCCATCTGGGCTTGCCGCGTCCGAGCACGACATGATCCGCGGCGTACTCGCACTGGCCGACCGCTCCGTTGCAAGCGTCATGACCGTACGCGCCGACATCCAGTGGATCGACCTTGGCAAAGGACAGGAGCACGCCATCACGCAGCTGATGAGCTCGCCGCATACCCGCCTGCTGGTGGCCGATGGCGAACTGGATAACCTGCAAGGCGTGGTGCAGAGCCGCGACCTGCTGGCGGGCGTGCTGGCCGGCAAGCCGCTGGTGCTGGCGGACTACCTGCGCGAGCCACTCACGCTGCCCGAAGGCGCGACCGCGCTGCGAGCACTGGAGCGCATCAAGCAGCACCCCATCCCGCTGGCAGTGGTGGTCGACGAGTACGGCAGTGTGCAGGGTCTGGTCACCGCCAACGACCTGCTCGCCGCGATTGCAGGCGACCTTGTCGATACCCGCGATGCCGACTTCGGTGCCGAGCAGGTGGACGGCAGCTGGATCGTGGATGCCTCGATGTCGATTGAGGACGTGGAGCGGATCACCGGCATCACGCTGGAAAGAAGCCCGATGTATGTCAGCCTGTCCGGCTTGTTCCTGCATGCGCTGGAGCGCCTGCCGGTGGCCGGCGATACCGTTGAATCCGGCGGCTGGCGGCTGCAGGTGATTGACCTTGAAGGCCGGCGTATCGGCAAGGCGCGGATTTCCGCACTGGCCAGGGAATAGGCCGGCGTCTTCTCACCTGAGTGACCCGAATCCGATGCCAGTCCCCTGGCATCGGATTTTTCTTTCATGGCTTTCGCGGCGCTGGTGGCCTTTGTAGGAGCGGCGTAAGCCGCGAAGCTCACAGATCAGCAGATGACACTGCTACCGAGCGATTGCAGGAATGCCAGCTTCGCGGCTTACGCCGCTCCCACAAAAACAAACAGGAAGATCTTGGAGAAAAAAAAGCCCGCTGGCGCGGGCGGAGAGATGTGGATGGCGGGGTTGGCATTGCTGCCAACCCCACCGGTGATACCGCTTCTGATCTTTTCCGTTTTCGGTTTCGTCAGAAGTCGTAGCGAGCGCTAAAGCGGAAGTAACGCGGGCGGGTGTAGTTCAATTCCTGCCCATACAGCGCGTTGTAGTCGTTCGCGCCGCGATACGGGCTGGCCGCATAACGGCTGTAGTAGCTGCCCGGAATCTGGCGGTTCAACACGTTGATGACATCGGCCTGCAAGGTCAGGCCCTTGGCCCAGACCGGGCTGTAAGCAACGTTCAAGCCCAGGTCAAAGCCCCACGGGGTGGTGCCGTGCGAACCACGCGGCGACGGACCGTAGTCGGCCGACGGCGGGACATAGTTGGCGCTGGTCGGGCTGGTGCCGGTGCCCGGCAGGCCGCAGTACCAGTAGTACGAGCCGTTGTAGAGGCCGGCATCCGGGGTCGGGTACATGCTGGTGCAGTTACGCGGACGGCCGGAGCTGATCGTCAACGTGGAACCAGCACGCCATTCCGGGGTCAGCTGCAGATAGCCGAATGCCTTCAACACGTGCGCACGGTGATTGGGCAACAGGCCGTTGGCACCCTGCATCAGCTGCGGCAGATCCCAGTCCTGGGTGACCGAGACGTCTTCCTGACCGCCCGAACCGGTATCCAGGTCCGAAGCCAGCTGGCCCTCGGTGTTGCCGTAGTTGCGCGAGAAGGTGTACTCGACCTTGCCGTACCACTTGGCGGTGCGCTTCTCCGCGTACAGGTCAAGCGCATAGTACTTGCGCTTGAGCTTGGGCAGATTCAGGTCAGCCGCCGAGTAGTGGACCTTCTCGAAGCTGCCATCGGCCTGCTCTTCCCAGAACGTATTGCCCACGCCCGGATTGAACAGGAAGCAGGCGCCACCCAGTGCCGGTGTGCAGGTGTCGTCGATCGCGCTCTTGAGTTCACGGTAGGTGAACTTGGCACCCCAGGTGGTGTCCGGGGTCAGCTGCTGCTCCAGGCCGACGATGTACTCATCCTGGTAATGCGACTTGATGTCGATCGCCGCCAAGGTCCGCGGGTTCGGTGCTTCGCCGCACTCCTTGTTGGAAGAGACTGCATTGCCGGAGCAGGTATAGCCCAGGCTTGCATCCACGGGGATGGCGTTCAGGCCGGTGGGCGCACCGGTGGTCGGGTCGACGCCGGTATAGGTGAAGTACTCGCTGGTGATCAGCGAACCCGATGCCGCACGCACTGCAACGTTGTTGGGAATGGCCAGATGGTAACGGCCGGCATTGGCGAACAGCTTCAACGACGAGTCGCCGAAGACATCCCATGCAACACCGAGGCGCGGGGCCAACTGATGACGCTGGCTGATGTACTTCTCGCCGGTGCCGGTGAAGTTGGTGAACTGCTCGTTGCGCAGGCCCAGCGACAGCAGCACGTCATCGGTGACCTGCCAGCGGTCCTCGATGTACTGCGCTGCCTGCTCGGTCTTCGGCCGGGCAAGCTGGGTGCTGTAGTAGCGGTACACGTAATAGCCCTGCGCACCCAGGCCACCTGCACTGGCCGGCGAACCGACGCCATGCGAGGGATCAACCGCGGTACTGGGGTTGTTGGCGCGTCCATAGATCCAGCCGTAGCCGCCCGGATAGGTGGTGCCGGTCAACGACTCCGCATCCTGGCGGTCATAGCCGATGCGGATCTGGTGGTCGCCCAGCTGCCATGCCAGGTCGAAGCGGCCGCCCTTGGTTTCATCGAACGCACCATCGGCAGCAACCAGCGCCGTCGAGCTCTGGCAGCTGCCGTAGGTCAGGCCCGGCGCCTGTGCCGTGGCGCTGGCACTGATATAGGGGCAGCTGGGGTCGTAGTTGAACAGCTTCTGGCTGTGCTCGATCTTCTGCTGGCCGTAGAGCGCCGACAACGTGAGGTTCTCGGTCAGGTAGCCGGTGTACTTGGCGATGTAGAGCTTGGCATCGTCCTTGGTCTCGACGCCGCCGTTCTGCACGTTGCCGTGACTGAAATCGCTGTAGTTGAACTGGTAGTAGTCCGCGTCGTACTTGGTGACATCGGACACGCCGGTCAGTTCCAGCACGTGGTTGTCGGTGATGTTCCAATCGACCTTCGCCGCCCAACGCGGGTAATCGTAGGTGTAGTCGTTCCAGCCATTGCGCTGGTTGGCCGCCGAGGCATTTGTCGCATAACGGACGCTGTTGCCGTCGGACTTGGTCAGCTCGACGTTGCCGAAGAAGAACAAGCGATCCTTGATCAACGGGCCGCCTACGTAAGCGCCGGTGGTCTCCTGCCAGGAGTTGTTCTTGTCGCGGTACACGTACAGCTTGCCGTCAGTCCTGTAGGCCGGGCCGCGCGGATCATCGGCGGTGAAATGGCCGGTATTCGGATACAAGGTGTCGCGTTGCGAAGCGCGCAGCGATTCAGGCGTCCAGATCGTATAGGCACCGGCCTTCCAGTCATTGGTACCGCGCTGGGTCACGATGTTCACCACGCCGCCGGTGGAGCGCCCGAAGTCGGCACCGTAGCCGCCAGTCAGCACCTGCTGCTGCGCGATTGCTTCATACGGCAGCGTGTAGAAGCCAATCGACTTGAGCGGATTGGTCACCGCATAGCCATTGATGTAGTACGCATTTTCCGAAGCGGCCGAACCACCGAAACTGGCCACGCCGCCGTAGCTGGTACTGGCCACCGCGCCCGGTGCGAGCAACGCGACCGCAGTGACGTCGCGAGCCACCGGCAGCTTCTGCAGGTCTTCGTAGGTGAAGACGGTGCGGGTGTCGACCTGCGACACGTCCACCGAGGCACCACTGAAGGCACGTACTTCAACGCGATCCAGGTTCAAGGCACCACTGCCCGCGCCTGCATCGGCAAAGGAAACCTCGGTGCCGCTGGAAATGTTGACGACGACGTTGTCCTGCGTTCCCAGGATTGCCCCGTTGCGCTGCAGCTCGACGCTGTAGCGGCCGTTGGTCAGATCGGTGGCGCGGTACCTGCCGGCCGCATCCACCTGGAAGGTACGCGTGGCACCGGTGCCCAGGTTGCGGATCACCACGCTCGTGCCTTCCCCGGCAGGCGCTTGGCCAAAGATGCTGCCTGTCACCGACTGCGCCTGCGCGGCACTTGCAAGGCAGAGCCCCAGCGCGACGGTCAACCCGGCCCGGCGCAGATGTTTTGATTGCTTGATCATCTATTCCCCCAATTAGTTTCAGATAAAATAAACGGGAGCTAAACGAGCCCCATTTACTGAATATCAAGTAAATGCTGCGCCGCACAAGGAATGTGTAATGAATTTTTCACATGAGCTCGGATATCGCCCTGCAGCGGGCCTCGCCGAGCCATTCGCGGTTGGAGATCAAGCCAGCACCAGCCAATCAACAGGCCGCCACGGCGCGGAACAGCGCTGAACGCTCTCGGACAGACCCACGCGTTGACAGGATTCCCGGTGACCTTTAGCCTCGCCTTCTAACCTACCTACCGGTAGGTAATGAAATCGCGGTCAGGCCTCTCTGCCAGCGAACACACCGAAGAGCCCGCAATGCCCACTAATCCCCTCTCCAACACGCCGCCACGCATCGCGCTCACCTTGGGTCTGATCACCCTGCTGGGGCCGGCATCCATCGACATGTACCTGCCATCGATGCCGGTAATGGCGAGCGAACTGCAAGCTCCGTTCGCGACGGTGCAACTCTCACTGACCGTATTCCTGCTTGCCATGGGTGCCGGGCAACTGCTGTTCGGCCCGGTGATCGACGCACTGGGCCGGCGCCGCCCACTGCTGCTGGCCATCGCCGTGTTTGTGGCCACATCGCTCTGGGCGGCTGCGACGAACTCGGTTGAAAGCCTGATCATTGCCCGCTTCATCCAAGGGCTGGCCGCATCGCTCGCGCTGGTCACCGCAATGAGCAGCGTGCGTGATGTGGCTGAAGGCGTGGCCGCTGCCCAGTTGTTCGCGCTGTTGATGACCATCCAGGGTCTTGGCCCCGTGCTTGCCCCCGCCGCAGGTGGATTGATTGGCGAGGCCTTCGGTTGGCGTGCGGTGTTCCTGGCGCTCGCCGCCATCGGTGCAGTCGTACTGGGCAATACCCTGCTCAATTTCAGCGAGACACTGAAGCCCGAAGACCGTGCGGTGCTCGAACCGGCAACCGTGCTGCATACCTACGCCAGCATCGTCAGCTCGCCGCGTTTCCTGCTGCCTGCGCTGGCGCTGGCATCGGTGTTCTTCTTCCTGTTCGCCTATATCGGCGCCGCCTCCTACACCTACCAGACGGTCTACGGCATGTCCGCGCGGGGCTTCGGGCTGGTGTTCGGCGCTACCGGCCTGGCTGTGCTGATGGGTGCAATGAGCAGCGCCAAGCTGGTCACCCGCTTCCGCATCGAAGCGCTGGCGATGGCCGGCGTATTGATGATGCTGGTCGGCGCAGGCATCGGCCTGCTCTCCACCCTCAGCGGGGTCGGGCTGGTGGGAATTGTCATAGGCATGTTCCTCGCGCTTGGCGGACTCGGCATATCCGAAGCCACGTTGATGTCGATTGCCCTGGCCAGTCGCAGTACCGCCTTGGGTGCGAGCGCGGCGGTGCTTGGCGCCGCGCCGTTGATGCTCGGCGCCGTGGCAACGCCGCTGGCGGCCAAGGTCGCGCAGAGCAGCCCGACGCACTGGTTGGGCTTCCTGACACTTGCAGGCATGCTCACCGTGGCGCTGACATCAGCCAGCGCAAGGATGATCTCGCGCAGTGGAACACGCGTTGATCTGCAACACTGACGGCCTCCAACAGGATCCAGACAATGACAACCCGATCTCCCGCAGTCGAGCGCGTATGCGAAGCCGCACTGGCGCACTTTGCCATCACTGGCTATGACGGTGCATCGCTCAACGAAATCGCTTCGATGATCGGTATCAAGAAGGCCTCGTTGTACTCGCACTTTGCAGGCAAGGACGCGCTCTACCTGCAGGTACTGGTAGATGCCGTCGACGTGGAAAGTGCATTCGCCAACGATGCCCTGTCTGGGCCAGCCACTGCCGAGGGTCCTGGTGCCCGCTATGTGCAGTCGATCGCCGACCGCTATGACGCTTCCGTACACCTGCGCTACCTGCTGCGCACGGTGTTCCTGCCACCAGTGCAGCACAAGGAGGTCATCGGTCACGCCTATGAAGGCTTCCTTGAACTGCTCCGCGATGGCTTCCTGCAGCAGCTGCAGCTATCAGTGCCTGAAGCGATCTCACAGGAACAACGCGCGCGCTACGGAATAGCGTTCGTCGGCATCGTCGAGAGTCTGTTCGTTGAGCTTGTCTATGCCGGGCGCGAAACCATGACCACCCGCCGCGATGCACTGTGGCAGGTTCTGCTCGACTCCCTGCAGCTGCGGACTTCCGCAGCTGCATGACAACGTGGGTGCTGTCTCGATGCATCCTTCGCGCATGCAGAGTGATCGCAATGGACGCAACCGGAAGGTAGCGAACAAAAAGACCCCTCGCGTCTCAGTTCGCTAAAGACGGCGATACAGCATGCATCCAAATCCCCCCCTGCTTCGTAACAGTGCCATCTGATCACGCCGTAGAGGACATAACAGACATGCAGATGCGCAGACAGCTCCTCGGGTTCTCCGGCTGGTTCCTGATCACCTTCCTGGCTGCTGCGCTGGGTGCACGTGCCTCCATCTCCGCCGCCAGCTTCTACGCCAGCCTTGTGCTGCCCACGTGGGCGCCGCCGGCAGGCCTGTTCGGTCCGGTGTGGACTGCGCTGTATGCACTGATGGCGCTGGCGGCCTTTCTCGTGTGGCGCGAACGCGGCTGGCGTGCGGCAGCACCGGCCTTGACGCTCTACCTGCTGCAGCTCGGCCTCAACACCTTGTGGAGCTGGCTGTTCTTCGGCTGGAAGCAAGGCGCGCTGGCCTTCGCCGACATCCTGCTGTTACTCGTGATGATCGTCGCCACGCTGATTGCTTTCTGGCGCATCCACAAGCTGTCGGCCTGCCTGCTGCTGCCCTACCTGGCGTGGGTAAGCTTTGCCAGCGTGCTCAATTATGCTGTCTGGCAGGCGAACCCTGGGTTGCTGTAAGCAGACGGAGAATCCACCGTTTGCACGGCGTTGTGTTTGCGGGCTTCACGCCGCGTCGGCATCCCCAAGCTGGTTGATCTGTGCGCACTCGACCACAGCCGGTGGATCGCGCATACGCGCCAGCGCGATCATCGCGCGGCCGAGGCTGAGGTTGCTGGTGACCATCGACGGCAGCGCCGCGCCTGCCAGCTGCATCAGTGGCCCGCCCAGCACATACAGCGGCTTCAGCAGGCCATGGCGGGTGCCGGTGCCGGCAACCGGGCGCACACCGCCCGGCCGCAGCATCACCGTACGTCCTGGCAGCTGGGCCAATGCCTGTTCGGTCTCGCCCTTGATCCGCAGCGGCATGATGTGGCTTTCAGGGTTGGCGTGGGCGCCGGATACATACAGGAACATGCCCTGCGGATTGGCTGCGAACCAGGTCCGCGCGATCGCCAGCGTGGTGTCCAGCGTGACCCGACGGTACTCGTCCTCGGCGGTGCCAATCGGTGGCGCACCGGCGCAGTAGAAGCAGGCGTCGAAGCCGACAAGGTCGGCACGCCGACGATGCGCCTGCTGGAAATCCTCCAGCACCAATTCCTCGGTCGCCGTCACCAACCCACCCGCACGCCGCACCAGCGCGACCGTGCGCTTGACGTGCGCGGAACCTGCACAGGCCAACGCCACGCCTTGACCGACCAGCCCGCTGGCGCCGGTCAACACGATCTTCAGGCGTCCGGCATCGTTCATCGGCTGCGTCCCGTGCGAACTAGAGTTTGACGAAGCGCTGCACTTTGCGCGCCAGCCAACCGCTGAACACCAGCGGTGCATCCAGCGCCGACACGCAGATGCATGGCACACCGGGGGCAGTGACCGGCTGGTGCTCGACGTCGCCATCCAGGTCCGCCACGTCGCCGGGGGCGAACAGGCCCAAGGCATCGTTGTAGGAGCCGCGCAGGATCTGGGTCAGCTCACTGCGGCCATGGCTGTGCATCGGCAGGCACTTGCCCGGTGCAATCTTCAGCATGATCAGTGACGGCATCTGCTTCGCGCGGATGCAATGCACACCCGGCGCCATCCACCGCCAGCGCAGGCTGCCCAGCGAATCGCCGAAGTAAGGATGCAGTGATGCTGGCAGATACTCCGGGTCGGCCTGTGGCCGCTCCGGTGGCAAGGGGCGCTCTGGCTTCTGCTCCGGCATCGCAGCCGGGCCGGGCTCCATCAGTTGCGCCAGCATGGCGGCGCGCAGTGTTTCGCGCCTTGTTTCCGCAAGCACTGGCTGGGTTTGTTCCAGCAGTGCCGAGCCGACTGCTTCGGCATCGCGCAGACGCTTGCGGCAGTGCGGGCACTGCTCGAGATGGGCGCCGGCAACGATGCTCAGCGGCGCCTGCAGGGCACCGGCGGCATAGCTCATCAAGGTTGATTCGTGCAGGTGATGGTGCGGGTTCATGACGCCCCCCCGACCTTGGACTGCAACAGCAGGAAGGCGCGACGCAGATGTGACTTCACCGTTCCCAAGGGCATTCCCAAGACCTGCGCGATCTCGCCGTGGCTCTTCGCCTCGAAGTAGGACATCCGCACCAGCCGCGCCTGCACGGCAGAGAGCTCGTTGATGCGTTGCCGCAGCCGCGCATGGTCGGCGAACTGCTCGGCACTGCTGCGCTCGAGCACGTCGCTGGCAGCAGCGTTTTCCACCGCCGCCTGCACCAGCGTCCAGCTGCGCTCGTGGCGCACGCGGTCGATGTGCAGGTTGCGCGCGATGCGATAGAGCCAGGTGCTGAGCGCGCCCTGTGCAGGGTCGTAGTCAGCCGCGCGCAGCCATAGCCGCAGCAGGCATTCCTGCGCCAGCTCCTCGGCCACGGCTTCGGGATCGCCCAGGCCCCGCAGGTAGACGCATAGCCGCGGCATGAAATGGTCGTAGATGCGCATGAAGCAGTCGCGGTCACGCAGCCGCGCCACACCGTCCATGTCGACGGTCCAGTTCATTGGCTCTTTGCTCAGCTGCTGTGAACTGGACACGATCCGCGCGGTGTCGAATGGGGAAGGAGATTTGCCGGGATCAGGGTACATCTGCGTGGGCGGCGCTGGAGTGAATGTGGTGTCCTTGCTACGCGCAGGAGGGGCGTTTGGATGCACCGGGCTGGCTGCATCCAGTTGCCAGTCCCGCCCGTAGGCACTGCATTCCACCGCGGATACCGCCATGCGCATGGCCTGCCTGCTGTTATCCCTGCCCTTGGCGGCATCGGCCGCGCCGCTGCTGCGCAGCGAAGGTATTGCCACCACCACCGCCGGCGCGGTCGCCTACCGGGAAGTGCATTGGCAGCGCGGCGCAGGCGACGCAAGCGAGCGCTGGGTGCACTACCTGTGCCCCGCCGGCGAACCCTTCGCGCGCAAGCAGATGCGGGTCAACGGCCCGGTTCAGGCACCCGGCTATCGTTTGCAAGACCGCCGTAGCGGCCAGGCGGCAAACATCGAGGTAACGGCCAGCAGCGTGCAGCTGAACTGGAAAGAGGACGCGCACGCGCGAACGCTGACCCAGCGATTGCCACTCCCGTCCGATGCCGTGATCGATGCGGGTTTCGACGCCGCAGTGCGCAGCCACTGGCAGCAGCTGATGCAGGGCGAGCGGCTGACCCTGCAGTTCCTGGTGCCGGCTCGGCAACGCTTTTACCCGGTACAGGTGCGGCGTAGCGGCGCCGTGCGCTGGCAGGGAATGCCCGCCCAGTCCATCGAGGTGCGGCTGGATGCCTGGTACGGGGCGATCGCACCGCGCCTGTCGCTGGTTTACGCCGACGCTGACCGGCGCCTGCTGGAGTTCCGTGGCACCAGCAATCTGCGCGATGCCCGCGGTGACTACCCACAGGTAACGGTGCGCTTCGCGCAGCCGGCGGTGGAAGGCACGGCATCGCAATGGCAGGCCGAGCTGCAACAAGCGCTGGTGCCACGGTGCGGGGCTGGCCCGGGATGACTGACCTCGAATCACCAGGCCACTGCATCCAATCGCCGCCGCGCTGCGTAGAGGAAGCAAGCAAACCCGTCGAGAACGCTCACATGTCCTCCGCCGCGTCCCTCCCCCGCCGCCGTCCTGGCCTGCTGCGCACCGTACGCCGCTGGTTCGATACCGCCAGCGCTGCCGACGACGCAGGCAACGGGCAGCAGGCTGAGCATATCGACTGGATGCGGGCCCTGCCCTTTGCGCTGCTGCACATTGGCTGCCTGGGGGTGATCTGGGTGGGCGTGTCATGGACGGCGGTTGCCGTCGCGCTTGCCCTGTACGCAATCCGGATGTTCGCGATCACCGGGTTCTACCACCGCTACTTCTCCCATCGCACCTTCCAGGCATCCCGTCCGGTGCAGTTCGTGTTCGCGGTGATAGGCGCAGCCAGCGTGCAACGCGGGCCGCTGTGGTGGGCCGCGCACCATCGCCACCACCATCGCCATGCCGATCAGCCCCAGGATCCGCACTCGCCGCAGACCAGTGGATTCTGGCGCAGCCACATGGGCTGGTTCCTGACCCGCGGCGCCTTCGCCACCGACATGCAGCGCATCCCGGACCTTGCGCGTTTTCCGGAGCTACGCTGGCTGGACCGTTTCGACACCGTCGTGCCACTGCTGCTGGCCGCATTCCTGTATGCGCTGGGCGCTGCACTCGAACGCTGGGTACCGGGCCTGCAGACCTCGGGCATGCAATTGCTGGTCTGGGGATTCTTCGTCTCCACCGTGGTCCTGTTCCACGCCACCGTCACTATCAATTCACTGGCGCACCGCTTCGGTCGCCGCCGTTTCGATACCCGCGACGACAGCCGCAACAACCTCTGGTTGGCGCTGATCACCTTTGGCGAAGGTTGGCACAACAACCACCACTTCTTCCCCGGCACCGTGCGGCAAGGGTTCCGCTGGTGGGAGATCGACCTGACCTGGTATGGCCTGCGCATGATGGCGCTGCTGGGCCTGGTCAAGGAGCTCAAGCCGATCCCGGCCTGGGTGCTGGCCAAGGCGAGGAACTGACATGCGCATCGCCGTCATCGGTTCGGGAATTTCCGGGCTTGCCAGCGCCTGGTGGCTGGATGGCGAGCACGAAGTCACCCTGTTCGAGGCCAACGACTACCTCGGCGGCCACACCCACACCCATGCGCTGCAGGTAGGCGGTACGCAGATGGCAGTGGACACCGGCTTCATCGTCTTCAATCCGCAGCACTACCCGCTGCTGAACGCGCTGTTCGACGAGCTTGAAGTCGAGTCGCAGCCCACCACGATGAGCTTCTCCATGCGCAGCGAGCGCAGCGGCGTGGAGTACAACGCAACCTCCCTCGATGGTCTGTTCTGCCAGCGCCGCAATCTGGTTTCGCCACGCTTCTGGGGCATGCTGCGCGACCTGCGTCGCTTCTACCGTGAGGCACCGGTACTGCTGGATGGCGGCGACGGCCCAACGCTGGGCGACTACCTGCACAGCGAGCGCTACGGTGAGGCCTTCGTCGAGGAACACCTGCTGCCGATGGCGTCGGCACTCTGGTCGTCGCCGACCGCGACCGTGCGGGATTTCCCGGCGCGCTACCTGGTCCAGTTCATGGCCAACCACCAGATGCTGCAGATCAGCGGGCGTCCGCAATGGCGTGTAGTCAAAGGTGGCTCGGCACGCTACATCGACGCCATGCGTGCGCGCTGGCGGGTGCGCGAGCGGCTTGAATGCGCGGTCTGGAAGGTAGAGCGCGAGCCCGACGGCGCGCGGGTCTACAGCACCGCAGGTGTCGAAGGCTTCGACGAAGTGATCCTGGCCTGCCACAGCGACCAGGCCTTGCGCCTGCTCGACGATGCGGATCCGTTTGAACAGCAGGTACTGGGCGCCATCAGCTACCAGCACAATGAAGTGGTACTGCATACCGATGCCTCCGTGCTGCCACGCAACCGCAAGGCGTGGGCGGCGTGGAACGCGCATGTGCCGCAGGCTGCCGATGCGCCTTGCACGGTCAGCTACTGCATGAACCTGCTGCAGGGGCTTGCTGGTGAGACGCCGCTGGTGGTGACGCTCAACAACACCGCACAAATCGATCCAGGCAAGGTGCTGCGACGCATGCGCTATGCACACCCGGTGCATGACCATGCCGCCGTCGCCGCACAACAGCGCTGGGCCGATATCCAGGGCCAGCGCCACACCTGGTTCGCCGGTGCCTACTGGGGCTGGGGCTTCCACGAAGATGGCATCCGCAGTGCCCGCCGCGTGGTGGATGCGCTGGCCAAGCGCAGGCCGAACGCATTCTGGCTGACACAGCCGGAGGCGACCGCATGAGCAATAGTGCGATCTACCTCGGCCACGTCGTGCATCGCCGGCACCTGCCGCATCCACATGCATTCCGTTATCCCATCGCCCAGTTGCTGCTGGACCTGGACGAGCTGGATCAGGTGTTTGCAGGTCGCTGGCTATGGTCGCTGAACCGTCGCAACCTCGCCCAGTTCCGCCGCAGCGACTACTTCGGCGATCCAGCCCAACCGCTGGCGGATGCGGTGAAGGACCATGCCGCGCGGGTGCTGGGCCATCGCCCGCAAGGGCCGGTGCGCCTGCTCACGCACTTGCGCGTGGCCGGCCATGTATTCAATCCGGTCAGCTTCTACTACTGCTACCGGGCCGATGGCGTCAGCCTGGACTGCATCGTCGCCGACATCACCAATACGCCTTGGAAAGAGCATCACGCCTATGTCCTGCCTGTCGCAACGGCAGGCACAAAGGGCCGTGCGCTGCACTGGCAATTCGAAAAGTGCTTCCACGTATCGCCCTTCATGCCGATGGATTGCCGTTACGACTGGCGCTTCACCGCCCCCGGCGACGATCTGCGCGTGCATATGCAGGTGTGGCGCAACGGTGAGCGTCAGTTCGACGCCACCCAGTCCATGCAGCGCCATCCGCTGGATGGCCCCGGGCTGGCGAGAGTGCTGGCCTGCTACCCGTTGATGACGCTGCAGGTGGTCGCTGCCATCCATTGGCAGGCGCTGCGCCTGTGGCTCAAGCGCAATCCAGTCCACGACCATCCATCCCTTGCCGAGAAATCCCGATGAACCAGATGAGCTCTTCGGTAAGCCTGCCACAACCGGGCGCGCTGGATACCCTGCTGCGACGCCGGCTGCTTGCCGAGTTGGCACCCTTGCGGGCGGGTTGCCTGCGCGTTCGCGATGCCTTGGGTGAGGTGGTACTAGGCGATGCAGCCGCAGAACTGCAGGCCACGGTGACCATCGATGACCCGGCCTTCTATCGCAAAGTTGCCGCGCAGGGCAGCGTTGGCGCGGGCGAGAGCTATATCAACGGCGATTGGCGCTGCAGCGAGCTGGTTGCGCTGGTGCGCATCCTGGTACGCAACCGCGATCTGCTCGACGGCATGGAGCGTGGCCCGGCGCGCATCGGCGGTTGGCTGCTGCGCGGCTGGAACCGGCTGCGCCGCAACAGCCGCGAAGGCAGCCGCCGCAACATCGCCGCGCACTATGACCTTGGCAACGACTTCTTCTCGCTGTTCCTGTCGCCGGACCTGATGTATTCGTCGGCTTTGTTCACTGATGAAAGCACTTCGCTTGAAGCTGCCTCACAGCGCAAGCTGGACCGAATCTGCGAGCAACTACAGCTGCAGTCCGGCGACCGCGTGATCGAGATCGGCACCGGCTGGGGCGGCTTCGCCCTGCACGCAGCGCGCAACTACGGCTGTCATGTCACCACCACCACGATCTCGGCAGAGCAACATGCACTGGCCTCGCAGCGTGTAGCCGAAGCCGGGCTGCAGGACCGGATCACCCTGCTGACGCAGGACTACCGTGATCTCGAAGGCCAGTTCGACAAGTTGGTCTCGATCGAGATGATCGAAGCCATCGGCGCCGAATACCTGGACACCTACATGGCCACCTTGCAGCGCCTGCTCAAGCCAGAGGGTGTGGCGCTGCTGCAGGCCATCACCATCGAGGATCACCGCTACGAGCAGGCCCGGCGCAGTGTGGACTACATCAAGCGCTTCGTGTTTCCCGGCAGTTTCATCCCGTCGCTCAACGCCATCCTGGCGGCCAAGACACGCGCCAGCGACCTGCAGTTGGTGGCCCAGCAGGACTTCGGCTACTCGTATGCGTTGACGCTGCGCGCGTGGCGGCAGCGCTTCATGGCGCAGCTGCCGGCCGTACATGCGCAAGGCTTCGATGCGCGCTTCTGCAGACTGTGGGAGTTCTACCTTGCGTACTGCGAAGGCGGCTTCCTTGAACGCTCGATTGGCGTGTCGCATCTATTACTGGCGCGGCCCGGCTACCGCCCAACCGGCAACGCCGGACGGATCAGCTGAGATGCGCCGGCCGCTGCTCAATCTGCTCGGCAACCAGCTGGTCTGGCTGTGCGCGGTGGCCGGCGCTGGTCGCGGCTGGCAATGGCCGGCGTTGCTCGCTTCGGCGCTCTACATCGCCACTCAGCTTGCCAGCGCCGCCCAACCACGGGTCGAGCTGCGCCTGTTGCTGCTCGCGCTGGCCTGCGCCTGGTTGGTGGACGCGGTGGCCGCGGCCAGCGGACGTGTCGGCTACGCCGCTGCGCCCTTCGGCTGGGCCCCGCCACCGTGGATCATGGCGCTATGGGCGGCATTCGCAATGACCTTGACCTCGTCGATGGCTTTCCTGCAGCGACATTGGCTGTTACCGGTGACGTTCGGGCTGTTGCTGGCGCCGCTGGCCTACCTTTCCGCCGCGCGGGGTTTCGATGCAGTGCATTTCGCCGCACCAGCGTGGCAGGGCGTCTTGATGCTCGGTGTTGGCTGGGCCGTGGCACTGACGCTGCTGAGCCTATGTGCACGGCGTTGGTCATGCAGCGCTGAGCAGAAGACGCTTGCAGGTGCATCGCCATGAGCAATCTACTGTGGGTGCTGCTATACGCCGTCGTGGTGATGACGGCTGGTTGGGCGTGGCAGCGCCGCCATCGCAATATCGGCATTGTCGATGTGCTCTGGGCCAAGGGACTTGCTGCTGCCGCCCTGCTGCTTGCATGGCTTGGTGCCGGCGCGTTCTTGCCACGTATCAGTCTCGCGGTGTTGGCTGCGTTCTGGGCAAGCCGGCTTGCACTGCATCTATGGCAGCGGGTCAGGCACGAGGCCGAAGATGGCCGCTACAAGTACCTGCGCGAACACTGGCACAGTCATCAAGGCAAGATCTTCGGCTTCTTCATGGCGCAGGCACTGCTGGTGGTGCTGTTCGCACTGCCATTCGTCGCGGTGTCCAGCAATCCGCGCGCCGATGGCCATGCTTGGGTGATCGCTGCAATCGCAGTGTGGCTATTGAGCGTGATCGGCGAATCGATGGCCGACCGCCAGCTTGCACGTTTCCGCGCCAACCCGGCCAACAAGGGCCATACCTGCCGACAAGGTCTATGGCGCTATTCGCGCCACCCCAATTACTTCTTTGAATGGCTGCACTGGTTCACCTATGTACTGCTCGCCGTTGGCTCACCACTGTGGTGGCTGGCCTGGGCCGGACCGGTGCTGATGTACCTGTTCCTGCGTTACCTGAGTGGCGTGCCGTTCACCGAGCAACAAGCGCTGCGCAGCCGCGGCGAAGACTACCGCGCCTACCAGCGCAGCACATCGATGTTCTTCCCCTGGTTCCCCCGCCCCGCCAAGGAGCATTCGCCATGAGCGCTGTCACGCCGCTGGATCCTGTTGCCGATGCCGAAGCCGGCCTGACCGGCTGGGCCGAGCGCGGCTGGCTGCCGGACGCAGCCCTGCGCTGGGGCATCCGCCGCTTATGCGCACAGCGCCTGGAGGAAGAATCAGAAGAAGGCATGGAAGCGCAGTCCGATCGCTTCGGTAGACGCATCGCCGAACTGGCCAACAGTCCGCTGGCGTTGCATGTGGATGCTGCGAACCGCCAGCACTATGAAGTGCCTGCTGCGTTCTTCCAGGCCTGTCTTGGTCATCGCTTGAAGTACAGCAGCTGCTATTACCGCACCGGCAGCGAGACGTTGGATCAGGCGGAAGACGCAATGCTGGAGCTGTATGGGCAACGCGCAGGGCTCGCCAATGGGCAGGATATCCTCGAGCTGGGCTGTGGCTGGGGCTCGCTGACCTTGTGGATGGCGGCGCGCTACCCCGATGCGCGCATCACTGCGATCTCCAACTCACGCAGCCAGCGCGAGTACATCCAGGCCGAGTGTGCCGCGCGCGGTCTTGGCAACGTCAACGTGCAGACCATCGACGTCAACCAGCTGCAACTCCCTTCGGCTGCCTTCGACCGCTGCGTATCAGTGGAGATGTTCGAGCACATCCGCAACTACGAGCGACTGCTTGGCAATATCTCGCAATGGCTGAAGCCTGACGGCGCCCTGTTCGTGCACATATTCGCCCATCGCACGCATATGTACCCGTTTGAAACGATCGGCGAAGACAACTGGATGGGCCGCCATTTCTTCACCGGCGGCCTGATGCCTGCAGCCGACACCCTGCTGCATTTCCAGCGCGACCTGCAGCTGCAGCAGCGTTGGCTGCTGGACGGACGCCATTACCAGCGCACCGCCAACCATTGGCTGCAGCGCCAGGACGCCGCACGCGAACAGATCATGCCGCTGTTGGTGCAAACCTATGGCAGCGACGCTGCTGCGCGCATCTGGTGGCAGCGCTGGCGGATGTTCTGGATGGCCTGCGCGGAGCTGTTCGGTTACGACGATGGCCAGCAATGGCTGGTGGCGCATTACCTGTTCCGTCCCCGCTGAAGAAGGCCACGCGCATGCGAACCCTGCCGCTGCTGTCGCTGCTGTCCATCGCCTTGTTCAGCGCAGGGTGCAGCAACCTGGACACCCGCCCTATCCCGCGCCCGGCATCGGTGGATGTGCCCCGCTTCATGGGCGACTGGTATGTGATCGCGCATATCCCGTCGCGGCCGGAGCGCGAGGCCTACGATGCGGTGGAAAGCTACGCACCTCGCCCTGACGGCCGCATCCAGACCACCTTCACCTACCGCAAGGGGAGCTTCCAGGCGCCACTGAAAACCATGCACCCGATCGGCAAGGTCGAAGCCGAAGGCAACGGTGCGGTCTGGGGCATGCAGTTCATCTGGCCGATCCAGGCCGAATACATCATCGCCTGGCTGGACGAGGACTACGGCCAGACCATCGTCGCCCGCAGCAAACGCGATTACGTCTGGTACATGGCGCGCACCCCGCAGGTCTCGGCGGCGGATTACCAACGTGCGGTGGAGCGCATCAAGTCCATGGGTTATGACGTAAGCAAGTTGCGGCGGGTGCCGCAGTCGCAGCGGTGATGCACGGATAGCGCGCATCGTGACGGCCGTCTACGGCGCAATCGCTACCGCTGCCTTGGCTGCGTCAATCCATTCCGGCTTCTCTCGAACCGGCACAATCGGAACTGCCGCTCGCAGATCCTGTTCGCGCCGAGCATTTCCATCATTCGATGTTCATTCATCTGAAGCAGTCACAGCAATCATCTGTAGAAAGGCAGCCGTCGAGACCGGGCTTGCCGTACGCCCCGGCATACTTCCCGCTGCACCAGATGTGCCACGACAGCCCGGCACGCGTGCCGGGCAACTGCATCGCCATCGCGCTGCGCCAGGTTGTAGCGAAGATATGCAGTTGTGGGCTGGACAAGGCTGCGACCAGCAACTCCAAACCAACTGCAGCTGCACGGGCTCGCTCGCTAACGCGGACCATCAGAGGATGGATTCCTGATAGCTGAGAGGCGTTCCATGAGGAGCGTCATCAGATGCAAATCCGGTCTGAGCAGCCTCAAATCCCGACGCGATGTACGGGGCGAATCGAAAGCCTGCTTCGGGCGGAGTGACACGCCCGTTGCCACTCGGCCCGCTCTTACGATCAAACCACTCTTACGATCAAGCCTTGCGCGCAATACGGATGCTTAGCCTGTTTGCGCGACCCAGCTCTTTGATGCCGCGACGACTGCGGATGTAGATGGCGAACCGCAGCCAAAAGGACCGCCAGGTTCACCCTGAAATGCAGGCAACACTCGCGAAAGTGCTGATTTCAATACCTACAAAAGCGCACCCAGACCCGAGCGCAGGAGGTCGGTCCTTTTGAGGTATCTGAGTTCGACGTCATCTGCTGATCCGCTTTCAGATTTTCAGCGAAGGGCCGATAACCGGATGCGATTCACATATTCCTCGCTTACCCGTGCTCTCGCTCCATGCAGTCAAAGTTTCCATGGACCGCTCCTGTCCTAGGGACAACCTGCCCCATCGACCAGTTCGCGCGAAGATTGCGTATTAGGAAACTCAATGAAACACCCGACGATTTCTTGCTTGCCACGCTTGATGATAGGCGTTCTGTCGGTTGCACTGCTTTGGCTACCATCAACAGGCGTCATGGCGGTCCCGGTGCCGGTAGAGCCGCCGCCATCTGTGGGCACAATTGGTTGGACACGCGAATCCAGCAATGTGCCCAGCGCGTCTCCTGCGAATGTATATAGCGGTGAAGTCACAAGCCTGCAGATCACGACGCAGCCAAACCATGGTGTTGTCGTGGTAAGAGGGCTTGAAATGATCTACACCCCAGCCCCCGGTTATTTGGGGACTGACGTCTACTACTACACCGCCACCGGCCCTGGTGGTACTTCGCAACCGGCTTCCATCTGGTACTCGATGATTGCCCCAACTTTCCGAGCGGCGTCACCTCTCCGCAACCCCACCTATGGAGCTGCATACGCGGGCGGCCTGCAAATTGAAGGGGGAAGTGCACCGTACCAATACCGCCTGTCGCAAGGCGGCTTGCCCCCGGGCATCGCCATGGACAGTGCCGGCCTCTTCTCTGGTACGCCAACTGCTGTCGGCACGTACACCCTTAGCGTAGTGATCAAGGATGCCTATGGCTTTGAAGGCAACGTTCAGCAGGTCATGCAGGTGCTTCCGGGCAACCCAAGCATCAGCTGGGATGTTGGAGGCGGACTTCAACGCATTCTGGGTGAGGACGATTTCGAGCTGCCATTGCCGCAAAGCAACAGTCTTGGTGAGTTCACCTTCGTCAGCAACAACCCAGCTGTAGCTACAGTCAAAGGGCGTTCGGTCACAGTGGTTGGTGAGGGCCGTGCCAACATCACCGCAGTACAGGCTGCTGCCGGCAACTACACCACAGCACGGCAGACCATTCAGTTGACCGTCGCCCCGCGTCCGGATCCAACAACCGAAGCATCGGTTGTGACGTCCATCCAGGCGCAAAGTGACGCCAGCATGCGCTTTGCGCAGGTACAGAGCAGCAACATCCGCGATCGACTGCGCCAGTTGCGCAGCGGTAGCAACCCGGTCAGCTTCAACGTTGCCCTGGCTTATGCAGGCAACGACGGAATGCCCGGCCTTGCGGTGCCATTGAGCCAGGCCAGCGATGGCATGGCAAAGACGTTGCCGCGCATGCCCGAGGGATGGGGCATATGGGCCGCGGGAACTGCAACGTTCGGTAAAGCAGGCCGCAATCGCGGTGGCTTCGACTTCGATACCGGCGGATTGAGTATCGGTGCCGACCGCGCTATCGGTGAACGAGTTTTGCTTGGCATGGTCGGCAGCCTGGGTCGCCAGGACACCGAGCTTGATGACGCGTCATCGCACAGTGACGCTGACCAGCGCTCACTTGCACTCTACGGTTTGTGGCGTGCCGGTGAGCATGTGTTCGTCGACGCCTTGTTGGCGAGCGGTAAACTGGACTTCGATATCGCACGCTGGAGTTCGCCTGCAGATGACGTAATGCACGCCAGCCGCCAGGGTAGCCAATGGTTCGGCTCATTGACCTTCGGCTATGAGAAGCAATTCGGCGACAGCATGACCTTGACGGGTTATGGGCGCTACGATGGCCAGCGTGCGCAATTGGATGGGTATCGCGAGCACGGCATGGCACTGTACGCACTCTCCTACGGCCGCCAGAACGTCCGGAACAATGCATTGGCACTGGGCGTCGAGGGAAGCCACCTGCTTCAAGGCCCCAAGGCTCGCTGGCGTCCGTTCTGGAGTTTCGAGTACCGCCAGAATGACGTGCAACGCGTTGATGTGACGATGAACTACGTGCAGCGTCCCACCGTTGGTGACTATCTACTCTCAATGCCCGGCTACAGCGAAAACGTGCTGTCAGTCAGGGGCGGACTGGATCTTCAGCTGAGCAGGGCTTGGTTGTTCTCTTTGCTGCTTGGGCATGAGCAGGGAGGCAACCAGCTAAGGAACAACAGCATTGGCTTGCAGGTGCGTTACGGCGATTCGTCCGCACGCTGATTCTGATCAGACCAGCTCCACGCTTTGAGCATTTGGAACGGCCGGCACCCCCGGCCGTTTTCCATTGAAGGCTTTCACCGCGTCACGTCGCGACACCAGATCGATCGATGCGTTGCACCGCTCGACCCGACATTTGGGACGCCGCCAACGAACTGGAGACCCGCAACGTAGCCAAGTTGCCGCTAGTTCCACTATCGCTACGATGAAGTGCGCAGGAGCTACCAGCGAGGCGATTCTGCAAACGGCGACGGCTTTGTCGTTACTACGGAGAATCCAGTTCTCCGCCCTGCAGATGTTTAGGCGAACTCATCGACGAACCGGTCCGCGTCGCGGGATAAGCACACCGCCGTCAATGGTCGCGAGCAGCGGCGCACCACTGCTGCCCTTGCTCCAAACCCTACCGGCATACCGGCCTGCAAGCGGACGCCAGCCCTGCGGAACGAACGCAAAGGTCCAGGCAACCGATTCGCCCTGCACGATCCTGGCGTGGCAGGTCACCACGTCGCTCCATTCCCGCAGCTCAATGACCACCTCGCATTGCGTCGGCGTGCCCATATCATAGGCAGTGACCGCGGCGGCAATATTGCGACCCGCGCCGCGATCAGACAGCGCGACGACGCACAAGAAGACGGTGAACAGCAGCGGCAGTGGATGCCGGAGCAGCAGCGAGGCGATCGCACATAGCACGGCGATGGCCAACAACCAGTAGTGGAAACGAGCAATGACTCCATTCGCCAGCCCAGGCCGAAACCTGGCGATCTGCTCCTCGACGGACAAGTCTTTCAACGCCACGCCTCCCCAAGTAAGCGCGCAACAAGTGCGCTCGTGACCACCGGTGCCAAGTTTGCCACGTACCGCCATCAAGCCCGGCGAAGGTATAACGCGACTGTCTGCAGGCCAGCCAGCATGCGGCGTGCCTTGGATCGTTCCGCTCTTGCGATACGGACCGGGATGCGAGTGGTTGGCCAGACATACACGAAGCGTTGCATCATGTCCGCCGAAGTTGAAGGAGCATTTCGTGAAGGGAAGAACAATCAGGCTGGCCACCCCCGCCGACATCGACGCCATTTTCCACATCCGTACCAGCGTTCAAGAGAATCACCTGTCCCTTGAGCAACTTGCTGGAATGGGGATTACCCACGAAGCGATACAACAGGCGATCGTGGAGGCTCCATGCGCCTGGGTCGCCGAAGCAGATGGCGTACCGGTTGGCTTCTCGATGGCGGATGTCGGGGACGCATGCGTGTTTGCCGCCTTCGTCCTGCCGGAGTTCGAAGGACTGGGACTGGGCCGTAGCCTGATGGACAAGGCAGAGGAGTTCCTGTTCCAGCACCACCAGACGATCTGGCTGGAGACAGCAGAAGCCAGTCGTGCCAGCGGCTTCTACAGAGCACTCGGCTGGCAACCCGTGGCGGACCTGCCGGAAGGCGACGTCCGGTTTGAAAAGCACAGGAAGTAGTCACCGACGCCTGGGTTGAGAAGCCGAAGTTTGGCGCAGCGGCGCTGACGAGATGCCCCCGCTTGTACGCACGAGAAAGCCCGCATTTCTGCGGGTTTGGCATGAATTCGGCACTTGCCAGGACGCACCAAGATCAGACGATGGTGCGTTTATCTGATCCAAATAGTCGATACAACCATATGTTTTTACTGATTAAATATTGAAATTGAGTAAAAAAATACCCCCGCTTATACCCCCTCTTTAATCGGATGTTCTTGGACTCAGTCGGACGGAGGTACGGCTGATCCGCTTGGGAACGCATTTTTAAAAAGGTGAGAAAGGCTCAG
Organism: Stenotrophomonas sp. STEN023; assembly: GCF_056760135.1. NCBI lineage: Bacteria > Pseudomonadati > Pseudomonadota > Gammaproteobacteria > Lysobacterales > Lysobacteraceae > Stenotrophomonas > Stenotrophomonas sp. STEN023. Next base: position 65,053 of record NZ_JBRREF010000003.1, read on the forward strand.
GCTTTCGGCTCCCTTCTCCCCCCGAACTGGGACGGGAGCGCGCGCAGACCTTTGTGTCACTCGAATCCTTTCTTCACAAAGATTTGTCGCCCTCCATCAAAGAAGCCAAGTGCGCCTGTCCCGGCTCCATCGGACTGGCGCTTACCGGCCACGAGCTGTCGTCCAAGGTGTGGCCGCGACCGGCAGTTCCAGACTGAATGCAGACTTAGGTGGCGACTGGGCGGCTGGCGGTTATCGACCGACTCCAGTCTCCTAGGACGACGACCCAGAATCATCTGGACTCAAGTAGTCGGCGACAAACTGCTCAGCGCCAATCGACTTGTAGAGCTCATTTTTTGCATAGGTCTCAGCTTCACTCTTCGATGCGCAGACGTATTTCAGGGCCTTCGAGCGCAGCATGGGCGCGTCGGAGAACTTGGAGTTCGCGACGCCAGTGGCTGCCCAAGTGCCGTTGTCGGCAGCACGGACCACGGCCACTATGATCTGGAACGCCTGCATGTCGGTCAGAAGCTCACCGAGCGGGACGTCCAAGGATTCAATCGCGCTCGCAAATGACCTGGAGATGTCGAACGTTGAAGAGCCCGCCCTGGCTATTGCATGTGGAAAGTAGAGTTGCAGCAATTCCGGATTGTCTTTGACCAGCTTGACTACAAACGTTGAATGCGCCCGTTTTTCGAATAGGGCCTCGAACTCTGGCTGATACGTGGGCAACAAGTCAGCAATTGGAAGGGCGGCAGCGATGGAACTCAATGCTGAAGTCGGATGAATAAGCTTTGACTCTGAAACCGCGCCAGTAGTCTCTTCGATTTTCTGCGCGATGACAGCTCGGACTCGAATCAAGGTGGTTGAATTCAATCCCGCCGCAAGCTTTCCATTGGCCGATATCGTCTGGGTGATCAGACCAGCAAAAGCATTGTCATCAGCCTTCGTCGCAATCAGCTTCGACTGGAGCGCCGTTGTGATGTGCGGTTTGTCTAGTTTGGCAAGACCGATCAGAAAGTAGCTTGCATTGGTCTTTATTGTCGTGTCAGCAGATTTGACCGCTACGCAAAGCTTCGCTATAAGCTGCGGAATCGCTTCATCGTGAAGGCTAGTCGTCTCATCAGAGACCACAGAAGCAATTTCTGTGACCGCCTTGCTTGGGAAAAAGTTGCTGTTCTTCAGCCTATCGATCAGCTGATCGACAAGGTGCGTCGTAGAAAGCAGCGATTTAGCAAGAAAGCGACTGACGGTCTCGTAAAAGATGAAACGCGCCTCCTCCGCCGATGGCTTATGTCCGGACGGATGTGCCGACTTATTGCGTAGCGTTCGCAATGTGTTCAGAAACGATCCGTCGAGCCCTGTGATAAGGCTCTTTGACGTCAGCTGATCAATTAGATAGCTCTCATAGACGTCTTGGTCGCCCTTCTTCTTCAACGCCTCGGTATAGATAGCCTTTGCTGCCGAGTTCACGTTTGCCAGTTCGCCCAGCTTGAAAAGGAGGTCGTCGAACAAGGCAATGTAGCTCAGCACCACGGTACCTCTGTAGGCACCTGCCATATAGCAATTCATGGCTTCGCGCATGTAGTCTCGAATTTCGCTACCAGGAATCGTCGCGAGCAATTCCTCTTGATCTGTAAGATGAGCCATCGTGTTGTGCTGTTAGTGCTTATGCAGACCGAACTTGTCGAATAGGAATTTGTTCCGACGCTTAGCATACCTCAGCAGCTGAATCTGGAGCCATGGCGCGAATTCCTAGTTGTCTTCGCAAACACTTACCAGCTCCGGCGGCTGTGCCCAGCGTAGCGATGAGTCTGAAATCTGGGGGCAGGAAAGATGAAAGAGAACGACCTCGCTGTCAGTCCCATGCGAGCTGCTGACCGGTGCATTTGTCCACAACGTCAGGATACACAAACTCCCGGTTAGCGCTTTGGCACATGCCAAAGCGGTCACATGCCAGCAACCGCTCTTGGCCGATAACACGCGTTCGATACTCGAGTCCGGACGACGGCAATCACGGTGCAGAAGGCATTGCCCACCGAAACACGAACGGCCAATATGGGCAGCATAACGCCCAGCGGCCAAGAGCTGCCATGCTCCCGACCACTGGCCGCCGACAAGAACGAGTGCAATTCAAAAATCCGACTGCACGAAAATCTGCACATGCTCGTCTAGGAAATACCGGAAACTCCAGATCGTGATTCCCGTCGGACGCACCGTAGAATTACGCTTAGGCACTCAGGGCGTAATCAAGCATGCACACCAGCTCAGCGGATACTACGAAAGGAAGCAGCAACGCCAAGTTGGACGATATAGGTATTCTGCGAGTGATTACCCCCAGAGGCTTTGGCTTTGCCTCGAGCCTCACAGGTGACAGGACACGCGATGTGTTCCTGAACGAAACTCGGATCGCGCACCTTGGCATCTCATCATCCCAATCTAGTGGGCTGCTCATCCAAATGCGCACAGTACAACAAGCCGACGGCAGGTGGCATGCGACCCATGCTATGCGGCTCGATCTTGCCGCCCCCAGAACCAGAGATCTCGCGCGTAGCCACTTGGCTCGCCAGCTTGGAGCGGCGGAAGCGGCTGCAGTGTCGGCACCCTTACTGCAGTTACTATGGGGAATTGATCCGGCAATCGATCGCCAGCTTGTCCCGATTGCCCTAGCGCTGCCGGATGATGCGTGGTGCTCGTCGTCCCTACTCGACGCCATAGAGCTGTGCCCACCTGCCGCCTGGCTGAGAGCGTTCCCGCATCACATTTCGGCAGAGCCGGCGCGGGCCCTGAGTGCATTGCAACGAGAGGTCTACCGCACCACCGAAAGGCACTGTCCCTCGACATGGTTGGAGCAGCTGTGGGATGCATTGCCCACGCAGCGCAGCGATGTGCTCGAGGTTGCGTACGCCGCGAGCAGCAAGCTCACCGCCCTGCAGGCAGCAACATGGGCTCGAATGGCGATAGACCACAACGCTCTGATCGGTAAATCCACTAGTTCCGCAACAGTCGCCGGCTGGTGGCGCGTCTTGGGAAAGGCCATGGATGACAGTCTTACCCTCGACACCAGCTGGCGGGAGTGGAGCGGATGGGGACAGGCCAACTGGATGCTGGCCAAGCTCGCGCTCAAGCGCTGGGATTCGAAAGGTGCGACCGATGTGCTGAACGCGATAGCAGCGCTTGAGGAAGCAACAGCTCGTTCTGTGTACGTCGGGCGCATGAGCGCAGGTGAACAGCTGGCGGCATTGAACGAGCGTGACCGCCGGCTCGCGGAGCTATGGGCTCCGCGACTGGAAGGTGAGAACAGCAGGGAGAGGATAGATGCGGTCCGTGCCCAGATGTGGACTGCACGGGCGGCTGAAAAATGCGCCGGCGCGTACCTTATGCAGCTCGGATTGTCGGTTGAAGACATTGCTAGTGAGCAATTGAGTGCAGACAGCGGCGATTGGCAGCAAATGGATCTTCGGATCAATGGGCACCACGGCATTGACGTCAAGAACCTCCGGCGGACCATCCATGGTGGTATGCAATCAAGTCGCTGGAAGGTCAAGGCTTTCAAGGCGGACGCTGCTGGAAACAAGGTCACGCTTTGCGGCGTTAGCAGCCCACACACACGTTTTAACCTCGGCAGTCTGACCTGCAAGGGGGGCGAGGACATGCGGGTACTAGGCGTAACCACGGCCACCGAGATCAAGTCATTGGCACGAAGATTTAACTCGATATTTGCGCTACGGATGAACCCCGTGTCGAAGCTGATAGAGCTACCAGCATGGGCGTGGGACTACCCACACGCTCAATACCAGACGCGCAATCAGTCCATGACAGTGCTTAAGGAGGCTGTTGGTTCGCTTAATGCCACAGTGCTCGGCCGGCGCTGTCTCGCTGCGCTGCCGCCGGTGTTCTTTAGCTTCTGGGACCTTGCGGCGCCCAACGTGGAACAGTTCAATCCACAACAGCGCGACTTTCTGGAACAACTGCGCACCTCCCTATCCGAGGAGCAGTCGGCCCGGCCGGAAGCCTGCGTTCCACGCCTCCCGTGGCTTCACCTCTTCATCCTGCACCTTTGGGCGAGCTGGCGCACTAGGAGCGCTTTGGCGGACAGTCGGAGTCTACTGCGGCTGTTCCAATGGCATGCACACTCAATCAGTGATGCTGCGCAGGCAGCTGCGGATATCAGAGCCCGCTCATACTACTTCCGTGAGTTCGACACCGATGATATCCCACAAATTTTCCGGACCTCGGCGGGGTCAGTGAACACTCCATCGGCAATTGCCGGAAGTGGACTTGTCGATCCGGCAAACACGCTTTCAGACCTCATAGAGTCGCTGGCTGTACTCGAAATGCATTTGTCCCAGGGCCAGTTCTTGACGCTGTCGGACATCACGCTCTCCAACAACGGCGTCTTGGTCGGTACATTCCCGGATGGTCAGCGTAAGACGCTGCTGGCGCACTGCTGCGGCCGCCTCGAGAATGGCATCGAGTGTGGAAACCGCCCGCTGGTATTTGGCGCGAAGGAGACCTGCGCTTGCGGGCGACTCATCTGCAATAGATGCAGTACATGTACCGACATACGGTTCGCCATCTGTGAGCGCCAGGATGAACGGCTGCACCTACGCTCGGCCACTAAGCTCAACCAGGGACCACGGTGGCGCCGGTAGTCTGTATGGCTAAGCTCAGCTTATCTAGGTGCTACCTGCCCGGTCGCTTCCAATCTCTCTACCAGTGCAAAGGTTCCAAGCCCATATAGCTCTAACCTCCCCGAAGGGAGGTCCGCTTTGAGTCGCATGACGCCCTGCGGCCAGAAGCGGTCGCAATGCAACTGCGCCCCTCGCGGGAGTCCACTCAGTCATTGGGGGCGGAGTCGCGGGAGAAGCCAATGAGCATGGCTAATGTGCCGTCGGTGCTGAGGGAGTGCGCGCCGACTCAAGAGGTAAAACGAGCACTGGCTTGACGCCACTGTCGAACTTGATGCACGATCTCTACAACGTTGGTAGAGACGTGCCGCCCGCATCGGCGAAGCCTAGTGCACTACGGAATTTCGTTAGAGGTTTGCATTCCATACCTTCGGAAAGTTGCTGTTTGCGGGCGACGGCTTCATCAATTTTTCGAGGAAATGGAAATGGCAACTGAAGTCACTCCGCGAGCAATCGAACAGATCAAGATCGCCGCGCGCCGTCTAGGAAAAAGCCTGCCCGGCGGCAACCTCACACACACGGAACTTCTGAACCTCTGTTCTCACGCGTTCTTGGGAGTCTCCAGTTATGAGGAGGCGGTACGGGCGTCAGAGAAGGTTATTTCACGTCGGCAAGACGGCGGAACTCCATTGCCCAAAGAGTTTGGCAGTCCAACGGCGATGAAAGGCGACTGGTTTTTCTATCCCGACTCCCAAGTCGTGTGCTTTGAAGGAGAATTTTCGCCTTACTTCATCCGGCTCAGCAGGCTCAATAGTGCAGCCGAATTTTTGGACTTCTGCCTTCAAATTCAGAAGAAGAAATGGCCAAAAGAGGCTGTAAAAGAGCACAGAATTTCAGCCACTTATCAGGTGGATGAATTCATCGAACTAATGAATGAGCTCTGTCACTACTATTTTGGCAGTTCAGTGCAGGGTCTCTATTGTCCTTCAGGGGTTCCGAAACAAGTCGACTGGAGCGCGGCGATAGAAAGCAGGAAGTTGGAGAGTCGGCAATAGCGCCTAGTAGACCGCGTTGACCCCAGTCAGGCTCTTGGTCACCGCCTGCGTATCGAACGATCCGAGGTCCGCCTCGGATCGTTCGCTCCCAGTCGTTGACGGCCAATAACGGACGTCCTAAGCCGACCGGCGAAGCGGCTTCGGCTTGAATGAATTGCTAGAACTCAACTACCTCAACCGCGCCGCTGCCGACGCCCTCGGATATCTGCAGACACTCCGGTACGCGATGGATGAAGACTCCCTCGTTTGCCGCCTGCCCTTGCGGAGTCTCAGCTCTGAGGGGACTCCAAACCGCCCGAAAGCGTTGTCGGCTAGTCGGCGGAGAGAGGTTGATCGGTCACAACTGGACGCAGCCTCATGCAAATCTCGCTTTCGTTCAGAATCGGGTCTTTATGACCGGTACTGTCCCGCGGTCCGCCATAACAGGAACGATGACGCTGTGAACGATTGCACGCAGTTTCAGCGCACTTGGAATCCTGGTAGCAGAGGGCATACACTACCCACGGCGCCCGCCTTGCTTGCACACGAGCAAAAACCGGCCGTATCCCCTGATCGATTCTTCTTCTGGCCAGCTGCCGGGGACTTAAACGTGTGCGCCTGACCCGGATCGGCTTGGCCATCGAGGACGAGTCATGACCATAAAGCAATATGCGTTTCACCTCCATGGACACCTTCGGGCGCAGGCTTTTGCCTCACTCACCCGCAGCCAGGTCCATGAGCTGTTGGCGGCAGCCGCCGGATTTGCTACCCATGCAGCCTTCCTTCACCAAGCCGTCTGGTGCGATGTGGACTGGCGCGACACCGGTCTCACGCCGCATAAGGACCGGATCATCCAGCGATGTCTGGACTTTGGCATGTCACCCGATGAGGCGGAGCGCACAGCCCAGGGCTTGACTAGCTTCCTCGATACATCCGGCTATGCGCCGATTCGCTTCGAGGAGCTGATTGATGCGCTTGCGAGCGAAGAAGACGACTGGCTGGATACTGACAAGCCAGGTTCGGCGGTCGTCGCCAGATGGGTGTCGACCGACTTGGTCCATCGCATGTCGCAAGGCTTTGATGCATTGCTAAGCGAGCTTCCCTTGCTGCTAAGGGGATTGGAGGCGGCCACCTCACGCGGCATAGGTGCTGCACATCTAGCGACCGCCTACATACTTGAGGCATATGGACGGCTGCCAGAGGAGGATGACCGCCGCTTCGGTCGCGAACTGCGTAGGCATGGCCAGTGGTCGGTCGAGCCAGTGCGCTTCGCCGAAATCGCCGCAGGCACAGACAGATTTGTTCAGGTTGTGGCCAAACATCGGTACCACCTTCTGGCCGCGGCAAGGGGCGGGGTTAGACATGCGTTGCTGCTCACCGCAGAACGTTACGGCGATCCTGGTGCGCTCGAACTTGAGCCATCGGATGAAATGGATCCGTACGCCATGGTTGACTTGGCCGATACGCACGGTCGACCCGAACTGGCCTATCAATGGTTAACTGTTCTCGCACGCGACGGCAATGTATCTGCCATGCGCACGCTTATCGAACACCGGGAAGAGTCCCCCTTCCGTGCTTGGGTCTGGATGCACCTATCACGGATGCTAGATCAGGACCTGAGCCAAGACAGACATGAAGCAATCAACGATGACGGAACACCTTATGACGATGATGTCGGCGGGCCAATGTATGTCGGGGGTTTTGACGGAATCAGATTGGCACCCATCTCAGGAACGGAAAATAGGCGCGCAGAAGAAGAGGCTGCTCAACTTTTCGCGGTAATCGAAGAGCGCTGCGAATCAACCTGATCAAATGGGTTTATGGGCGGGCTCCAGCAAAAGGGGGCTCGTCCAACCCTTCGCATAGAGGTTCGCTATGCGAAGGCCTTGCCAAAGAGAACTATTGAGACCGCCAATCAGCGCAGGGCACCCCTGTTCTGCTGTGAAGCGGTCCAGCGCCATCTTCACGTCAAGACCTGATCCGGAGCAATGCCTCCGGAAAGCCCACGAAGATCAAACCCGCGCTTCCTTGATCAACCTTCGGCGACAGTTGTGCACTACCTCGAACTCGTAAGAACTGTTATCACGCTGGTGGTTGTTGCGACTGATAGAGCTGAAGCACCGGGCCGAATTGACGTGACTGGAGGCATTTGACGGCTTCGACTTCTAAGGCAGAGCCGCTCCGCAATCTCTTCCAGAGAGACAGAGGGTTGCAAGGATGTAGCAAATGCCCGGGCGACCTTCTAAAGGTTTCCACTTTTTTGGCCGATAATACAACCAGCGGGAACCGAGCTAAGGCCCGTGTTGTGCCGCTGGGTCGGACAATCAACAAGGATGTGTTGTGCGCATGCGTAACAAAACAGCTGCAAACGCTGGGGTACCAGCGGGTGATGTGTTCACGCTAGCGGTAGCCGGTACGGTCAGTGCAGGCAAGACAACGGTGCTCAATGCACTACTTGGGCGTGAGCTACTGCACTCAAGCAATGAGCCGGCTACGGCCAGCCACACCGTTCTTCGTCACCGGCCCCACGCACCTCGCGTGGTCTGCGGTAGTTACAGCCGCAATGGCGCACTGGTCGACTTCCATCGTGGCATGAATGCCGCGCTTTACCGGCGATGGAATGCGCACGCCCAGGTGGCACGCATCCATGTATCCGGCAATCTTGGGTATGTAGCCGGTGCTCGCGGCAAGCTGGATCTGCACGACCTTCCCGGGGCCAATAACAGCCTGGACAGCGAGCACTGGCACCTTGCGACTGGAGCCCTAGCCACCGTGCCATGGCGACTGCTCTGCTTCGTGCTGGACGCCACCGCACCGGGGACTACCGACGAGCATGCGCTTCTACAGCACGTCCACGCCATTTCCGCTTCACGCCCCCAGGGCAGGTTGTTGTTCCTCCTTAACAAGGTTGATGAAGTGGACCCCAACAGTGATGGGCCGCTGGAAACCGTAGTTCACAATGCCCGACAGCGGCTGTCACGGTTGGGGTTTGATGCCCCCTGGGTGGTACCCACCATGGCGCGGGTTGGGCTAGTGGCACGGATGAAGATGGCTGGCGCTGCCGTGTCTGCGCGCCAGTCCATGCACTACCAGACTATGGTGCCGCTACTCCCGGCGAGTGCACAGGCCCTGGCGGCCGCTGCCCACGTGCCGGAGCGCGCGCGTTCGCGTCTGCTGCAGCAGGTGCAGGCTCCGCACTGGAACGCCTTTCATGAAAGCCCGCCACTTCGGCAACTTCCCCGTTCCCTGCTTGCCGCTTCGGTCATTGCCAGCGGTATCAGCGCGATGGAAGACATCATTCACCACTGCCTTGCCCACCCGTGAGTGCCATGACCCAAGTAGACATCATCCACAATCCTTTCACTGTTGAAACCACCTTCCTGATTGATGGGGTGGAGCTGACAGACGGTGCGCGCCTACACCGCTGCACTAGGCTGCGCATGCAGCTTTGGGTGGACCAGCTGTTCCAAGACCTGAAGACCATGTTCAACGGATACGACACCTTCAATGTGAGCTTCACCGGCGTAGAGCCGGACTTCCGCGACTTGGAAGCAGCTGACAGATTCAGAAGTGAGTGCGACCAACCAGAAGTCCCTGCGAATGCCCGCCCACCCAGCGGTTCGAGGCTGACCGCGGCCAGCGGACGCTCGGGTACACGCCCCGGCCCCAGAACCGATCCAGGAACCCTGCCGGCCAGGCCAAAGGCACAGCGGCACCCCGTCGCTTCCCGCCTTGCAAGGGATGCCCGTGGTTTCCCGCCTGCAGTCCCCTCTGGCCGAGGTCTCGCTGGGCACGACCTGGTCGGGCGTGTCGGCGTGCCGGCCCGGCAGCACCGGGCGAGGGCTGCAGGGAATGACGCTCTACAGCGCGCTCGCCGCGGTTTACATGGATTTCGTCGGCATCACGCATGGATCCGTCGGGATTCTGTGGTGGCCTGCGGCCGCGCCGCATGTCGTCGTGGCGATCCTGCTGGCCGGGCGCTCGCCAGGAAGTAGCCGGACCCCCACGGGTCTTGATCACCGGTCGATGCTGAGCAGGGCGTGCAGCAGGTTGTCCTGGAAGCTGGTGTTGCCGGTCAGCTGGTCGTGGGCGACGCAGAGGAAAAACGCGTAGTCATGGGGGAAGTGGCTGTACGCATGGCGCTGACGGGACGGGTCAAGCACATCGCGCGCCAGCAGCGAGGCCTTGGTGACCGTACCGTCACCGGGCTCCAGCATCAGCCGGTCGTAATCAACGCCAGGCAGCGGCCTCCTTATTTCGCCTGGATCGAGCCGCAGCACGGTTTCTCCCGCCACTTCTTCGGCCAGCATTCGCGCCGGCGTCAGTTCGCAGTCTCCACCGAACACGATGGGTTCAATACCTGGCGTCGGCTCGGGAACCGAAAGCGCCCAGGTAAAGCGGCGCGCGCGCTCGAGGTGGTGGCCCAGATATCGCTCCAGCGTGGCAAGGTACCGTTCGGGATCGTCCCCGGAATGATGCTTGCGGATGCGCGCGCGCACCTCGGGGTCGAACACCGCCCATTCGAACCGGCGCCAGATCGTGACATCGAAAAGATCCCTGTCCAGTGGCCGGCCGTCGTGGCCAATCAGCCAAGTGTTGAGCGCATGCGGGAACAGCTGGTAGAGCGACGGCATGGTCATGAGGACTTCGGGCATCATGCTCCCGAAGACCACTTTCCGGCCTACGATCATGCCGTGCAGCGCACCGACCGAACCGAAGTTCGGCGTGCCGAGCAGGACCATCCTGCGAATCCGCAGGGCTCCGGCCTGCGTGACGACGAACTGATTGCCGTCCAGCAGGTCGACGGCGCCATAGCGGGCGTAGTAGCGGGCGATCAATCCGCCGTTGGAATGTGCGATCAGGTCGACCTGCAGGCCAGGATCGCCGTGGTCGGCGCGAATCCGCGCAAGCAGCGCATCCAGCGCACGGACGCTGTCGATGTTGTCCTGCCGCCAATCGTAGGTGAAGACGTAGTAGTGCCGGCCGGCCGGCGGCGGCGCGCCAACCTTGGCGCGGCGGTAACCGCCACCCTGTTCAAGGGTGCGCAGCAGGGCTCCGTAGAAATCGAGCCCGGCGGCACCCTCGAAGATGTCGGTGGGCCGCAGGCCATCGTCGCGCGGCCGCAGGCTTACCGGGTCGATCGGCAGGGCGAGATCGTCGTAGTCCGACAGGGCTAGCCGACCCACGCCACCCGGCCAGCGCTCGCGGCCTTCGGAATCGGCCAGGCGCGCGCCAAGCACGCCATGTATGACGACCACGGGGGGCTGTTGGCTGCCTGTATCAGCGTAGAGCCGCGCAAAATCGGGCCTCGTCGTCTGGCTGCAGCCGGCCAGCATAAGCAGCAAGAAGACGCAAAGCCGTGCCATCCCTGAATCGCCCCGGGCTTCATAGACACCAACGGACTTTGTTGTTTTCAACAGACGGCAGTCTCAATCGGTCGACGCAACACACTCGCTCAGCCGATAGGCCGGCGTTCTGAAGCCCAAGGTTTCCCTGGGACGCTGATACGAGCTTAATGCAATCTTGTTTAGCGCGGCTTGGGAATGGACCGACAGGTCCGTTCCGTGCGGCAGGTACTGCCGCAGCAATCCGTTGGCGTAGTCGTGAATGAAACTGAACACAAAGAAAAGATCAAGGCGCGAAGTCACAAGTGCGTGCGACTGGGTAATGCAGCGGACCACTCCCGCAGCTGGACAGGTTGCGCGAAAATATGGGCCCCTAGTTGCTTGCTCGTGCTCGGCGTATGCGCACTCCTTCGTCGCAACTCAATCGTTTGCTCGAGGCATCGATCGCAGACAAGCGATTGGAGCCGGAGTTCTTCCGAGCACTGCTCGACGCGCGCGTGTTTGCCCACGCGCCGTTGGCTGACACGACCGGTCGTCTTCGGCTCATCCAGTTCAATGCCCCGGACGGAGAGCTGTTACTTCCCTTCTTTTCCGACATGGGAAAGGCCAAGGCCGCAGGCCGTGGTCGCGTCCGGATCGTGGAGTTGAGTGGTCGACAGCTCTTCGAGCTCTCGCTCGGCGCCACCCTCATCCTCAATCCCAACAACCACTGGTGCAAGCTCTACCCCGAAGAGGTTCGCGTGCTCCTCGCGAACGGGACAATGGCCGTCGTGGAGACTGACGACTACGCGGGTGGGCCGAAGATTGCCGTGGATCATCCCGTGGATGTTCCCGACGCGCTGCTCGCTACCTTTCGGCAGATCCTGGCCAAGCTTCCCTACGTGGAAGAGGCCTACCTGGTCGACATGCGGCTTGAGCCCCATCTGGATCACCCCAACTGGGTGGTCGCCGTCACAACGTCCAAGGCCCAGGCAGACCGCGCCTGTCGGGCGATCCTGGCTGAACTGCAGTCCCAGCCCCAGTTGACCACCGTCCCGTTGAGCCTAATGGCCTTGCTTCCCGAGAACCCGGTTCCCGACTGGAAGCTGGCGCTGAACCCTGCGCCCTTCTATCGGCGGACCCCAAGCGAGAGCTAGCGCTGGCGGCGCCGATGCAGGGCGCGACGCGCCTCAGGCGCCAGCCGCGGCGGTATCCGCAGGGGAGGTCGCCAGCAGAGCATCAATGAGGGCGCCGACCGCCAATGCGGCATCGGGACTGGCCACGAGCAGTTGGGTGAGCTTTCCCTCCAGCTCCCCGGCCACCCTGCCGGGTCCGCGCCCCGCCTGGGTCCTGGCTGCAACTTGCTGTGCATATTTGCATACCCGCAGTGCATTGCCGTCCAGCCGCTTGAAGTCGCCTGCGCAGATGCGGCTGACCTGGGACGGATGGATGTCCAAAGCCTCGCCAATGGCGGTTTGCGTGATGACTCGGGCTGACAAAAGTCGCGCAATGAGCTGCAGGTAACGGTCTCGATTCATGTTGACATTGTGCAAACTTGCAATAGACTGTGCAAGAGCGAAAGAGCCCTCCGCTGCCGGACTCGATTCGGCATGCGAGGATGGTCCTGGCGCCGCCCGCGCGTTGTGATGGCCGGGCGGTGAGAGGCAACGGAATTGCCGGAAGGTGTGGGGAGAAGCCATGCAGCGCGCTTGCGTGATGCTGGGATCGGTGAACGTCAACATCGAGCTTCCGGAGCCGGAGGCTGAAGTGATGCCGGGCGTCCGTTGGGGCGACGTCGCCGCCTTCCCCACTCCGGCCTACTGGGCCTACCAGGTCATGGCTCGCCGCATTGAGCGCAATGCCATCCGCTATCGCCTGGGGACCAGCCTCAAGGAAGAAGTCGGCGCCTGCCTGCTAGGCGGGCACGGCATACCTGCCAAAGTCGGTGTTGTGGCCTTCGAGCACCTGCGCCGCCGCGGCGCCTTCGCTGACCAGCCGCCGCCGGCGGAGACACTCCTCGCGTGGCTCTCCGAGCCCATGCCGATGGAAGACCGCTCCATCCGCTACCGCTTCGCCGGCCAGAAGGCCCGGTACCTGTCGGCCGCCCTGGAGACCTTGGCCGCGGAGGCCGCGCCTCAGCAGTCTGGGCGCATCCTGCGCGACTGGCTCACCAAGATTCCCGGCATCGGTTTCAAGACCGCATCGTGGGTCGCCCGCAATTGGCTGGACGCTGATGATGTGGCGATCCTGGACATCCATATCCTGCGCGCCGGCGTGCTTGCCGGGTTTTTCGATGCCGAGCTGACGGTCGAGCGTCACTACCGCGAACTGGAGGATCAGTTCCTGGCGTTCAGCGCGGGGCTGGGCGTCCGCGCCTCTGAGCTCGATGCGTTGATGTGGTACGAGATGATGGCGTCGCGGAACTCAGTTGCGCAGATCCTCTCTGCGATGCCGGAGAGCGCCTTCAAGGCTCGGCACGCGCCGTCACGGCCGCCGGCCAACCCAGAGCACCCCCACGCCCGCCAGCTGGCCCTGATCCGCTAAGCGCGCTGCCCAGGCCTGGCCGGTCATGCCGAGCAGGCACGTGCCCAGGCCCAAGCCGGCGGCGACCGCCACCAGATAGCCCTGGAGCACCCCAGCGTCTCGCCACACGACGCTCTGCGCATTCTCGTACTTGGCTTCCGTCTTGCCCGGCTCTGCCACCAACCAGAGCAGCGTCGCCTCCGGGTCAGCCACGATCGATCGCGCCTGCTCGACGAGGCCTTCTAGCATCGGCATCTGGTCCGCGAGATCGTGCAGACCATGACGGACACCGTCGTACCGCCCCCACGCGCCGGTCTGCGGATCAAATGCGAGCACGTGGATGGGATGGATTGCTCCTCCCGACGGTGCGGGCCGACGCTCGAGCTCGAACCCCAAGGGAGACGGGGCCCACGCGAGACGGCGCTGGCTGTGCCAGAGCAGCGCTCCGAGTGATTCGACCGGCAAGGCCTTGAGCTCCCGGACACTGCGCCGCTGCGCCAGCGCCTCAAACATCGGGGGGCCGCCGCCTTCGGCAGGCTGCGGGAGGGCCACGAAGGTGCCATGGGGCCACACATACGGCGTGTAAGGCTGGACCTGCGGCCGTGGCCGCGGCTCAGGCAGTGGAGTCCACGTCATCGCCGAGCTCCCGCCATACCTCGAAGTACTTGTTGCAACCGCGGCACTGGCCGCAGGCAACGTGCGAGCGATGACAGCTGTGCGCCCAAGCGAGCAGCGAGCGTGGAATGCCCGATTGCCGCACCAGCTCCACAGTGGTCAGGCCGATGGCTGGTGCGCGCACGGTCAGTCCGCCCTCTTGCACCCGCATGACCTGATCCATGGCCGCCATAAAAGCGGGAGTGCCGTCTTGATGTGTACCGTCAGAGGCCACGGCGCCCACGAGCAACGCTTCGGCGCCGCGCGATACCGCGCGCATGCCGGCCAGGGTGATCAGCAACTGGTTGCGGTAGGGCCACCAGTCGCTGGCCGGGGCCAATTCATCGGCGGGCTGTCCGGCCATATCGCCCGAACCCAGGGCACGGCAATCCACGGTGATGACCTCGTGGGGTATCTCCAGTTGGAGACAGACCGCCCGCGCGGCCTGGATCTCCGCGGCCGCGGCGAGTTGGCCGTAGTCGATCGTCAACGCCAGAGCGGGCCGAAGCCACCACGCCACAGAAATGGAGTCCATACCTCCCGAGAGAAGCAGCGCTTGCGTCACAACGCCGCTCCCACCCAGACCGTGCGATAGATGGCGGACGTGAAATCGGCGACTAGGTGACACGCCGAACCTTCCATCATCTTCAGGTCCTCGCGCTTCTCCTGCTCGCAGTACACAACGACGGGCCGGTCGAGGGCCCGGGCGTAACCGATCTCGTACAGCGTGCCCGCATCCAGGCCATCCACGATGGCCAACACCAGGTCGCAGTCCTTGATCGCCTGAAGATCCTTGTCGACCACGTCTTCCGCCGAGCCGTGGCCGACGTCGTGGTACGGCGAGAACACCTTCAGGCCCATCTGCTGCAGCGCCTCACGCGCTTGGGTCACCACCCAGAGCTGGGCGAGGGTGAAGAACGGGCCGGCAAGGTACACGGTCGGTCGCCACCCGTCTCGGAACCGTTCGGATGCCGTCAGCGCCATCGGGCTGAACTTGGCCAGCGTGGGGGCCGTCGCAAAGATGCGGTTCTCACAGTAGTAGGCCGTGGCACGAGAGGCTTGGTCCGCGGCGCCGACGGGGTCCAGCCCCAATGCCATCCAGGCGTGAGCGAACGTCGCCGCGAACACGTCGCCGCTGCCGATCTTCCACACGCCCAGCGTGTCGTAGGCCGGAACATGGTGAACCCGCCCCTGATCCCACACCAAGGCCCCCAAGGGGCCGCGCTTGATCACCACCACCTCGGCATTCTCTTGCTGGGCCAAGGCCTCGGCCATTCGCTCCGGGGTATCGGCACGCCCCAGCAGCGCCGTTGCCTCGTGGCGATTGATCACCAAGGCAAGACGCTCGGCGGTGGAGCCCGAGGCACGGAACGATTCCGGGTGCTCGACGTTCTGCGGGTCGTAGACAACCTGTTTGGCGTGCACCGTGGCCTGCGTCTCCAGCATACCGAACTGCAGGACCCGCTCGGCCTCCACCAGGAGTGTTGGTGGCGGCGTGGGAGGCCGGTGGATAACGGGCCTGGAGAGCCAATGGGTGTAGTGGAATCCGGCGACATCGGCTACGGCCGTGGCCCGCAACTCGAACCCCTCGAGGGCTGCGGCGCCTTCGATGATGGGACCAGACAGGTCACACAGGCAGCAATGCAGTCGTGTCTCCCCGCCCAGTGCGGCGATGACGCTGGCGCCTCGGCCCGCGGAACCCAGGTAGCGGTCCCAGCGGGGGTGCATGCAAAGCTCGCGGTAGACGCCGCCGACGACCTCGATCACCGGAAGCGCGCTCAGGTGCCCGGGACCGGGGCGATGCGCACCGTCACCAAGCCGCCGTTCACGGTGCGCACGGTCGCGGTGTACTGGGTGCCCTGTGTCAGGCATTCGCGCAGCCGCTGGACGCTCGGATCGGCGATGCCGCCGGCCACCTGGCCCTGGTGTGTGAGCACCACCGTGCTGACGCCACCGACTTGGGCCAATGCGACGTTGAGGATGGCGCCCCGGACCAGATCCTTGATCACGTCGGCCTTGGGCGAGCTGATCTGTGTTTCGATCACCAAGGCGTCGCAGGCCACGGCCGTGTCGCGAAATCCGCCCCCGTAACCACTCCCGCTCGATCCCGTCATGTCGACTTCCTCCAAATGAGCCTAGGCCCGCCCACCCATCGAGGGCGGCCCGGGGCACTTCTCAGTTACAACGCCTCATCACCGTCGACGCGGCCATCGGGCGGGTTCGTCGCCGCCTCGGGCGCAGGGTCGGTTCCAGCCGACTCCCGGCCCAAGGTGCCTTGGGCGGTCTCTCCCAACGCACAGGGTCGCTGCTCAAACACCAACCCCTGATCCGTGCTCCGGCCGACCGCAACCATGTCGTCCGTGAGACGACGGACGCGCTCGCCACCGAAGGCGCAGGCATCGTTGGGATACATTTCAAAATGGTACGTGAAGCGGCGGGCGGTCGTGGTCAACACCCCGTTGTAGGAGTGCTGGCCGATGTCGAAAATAACTGCGGTGGTCAGCGCCAACGCAAAGACACCGACCAGGCGGATGAGCACCTTGTCCGTGTTCACCGGTTTGGCGTCGGTTCCCGAGCCAAACCGCCAGCGCAGTACGCCCCAAACGCTCTCGATGACAAACCAAACGAACACGCCCACGACCACCAGCATGGTTCCCGCGGTAAGCAGGAACCCAGCCATCAATGGCGCCAGGAAAGTGACGGCATAACTCAGGTGCTCGGGATCAATGCCTGTCGCTTCTTTCACCGTCACAGAAGCTAGCGCCATGGAGACCGCAACAACCATGGTCGCGCCCAAGGTGCCGACGATCTTGCCCAGCGGCCACTCCCAGGCACGTAGCGCCGCGTGGTAGAGGTCGAGCAGGAACGCTGCCGTCAACATAATCCCGCCCGCGGCCATCAGCCCAAAGATCAGCCGGTCCGGGCCCGAGACCTGGATCAGGAGTGCTGAGACCCCCACCGTGCTCCCACCGACGGTAAAGATGCGCAGCGGTCGCGATGCGGTTTCCCACCACGCGCGAAGGGATGCCGAAAGCCTTGAGCGCACCGACGATGTTGCTACTTCCATCCCACGTCCTCGCAAATTGGTTAGGGCCTTTCCAGGTCAACGGCAGTTCGAGCACCGCCCGGACGCTCGAAGATTAGCGACCGCACGACGGGACGGTGGTGGCGCAGTCCAAAGTTGCGCGCACCCCTGCGCCTGCGTCTTGTTGGTCGAGATGGCATAGGGCGATTCCGAAAGTCAGGCCCAGCCAAAGTTCTTCTTCAGGAACTCCAGGAGATCCGCATGCCTCTGCCAGGGGGGGGTGAGGTCGTGGGTGACTAGCGTTGCCGCCATGCTGCGCTCCTGGGTGTCCGTCGTATTCACTGAGCGCTCAGAATGCATGTGCCCGGGATCAGATTAGTTGAAGAGTTCTCAAGCAGTTTTGAGGACCCCATTGCCGGCTTCGCGCCCCTACGGGTGGGCGCTGCCGCAACCCTGTACTTTTCCAGTCAATCTGGGAACGGCCCGGGTGGCAAGGCATTCACATGAGGAGTTGCGCACGTCGGCAACAACTTCGACCTCTTCGATACGAACTGGCTCCGAGCAGAGTTGGAACGCATAGTTAAGGAGAAACATCAGACAGTAGACGAACTCGCAGCGATCCAGTTGTTCCTTGCCCCATTGAGCAATCGCCGAGCCGGGCGGGACGAATGAGCTGACCACGGCAGATCGCCGGCTGCCAGCACGCGGTCCTAGGGCGGAGGTGGTTCTGCCCTGGCATCATGGTGGAAGGGTTCGCCAGGCATCAGGCGAAAGTTGGCCTCCTCCGCGGGAAGACCGTTGCGCCGCAGGAGTTCTATCGCCGCCCCCTTTTTTGCCAGGTCGTCCAACATCGCCTCCTCGACCTTTTCCAAGTGCGACAGCATGTGGATGAATCCCTGCATAACCTCGTCGCAACCCTCACGAAGGTCCGCCTTGGACGCATCAGCGGATCGGATGTTCAAGGTTTGAATACCCGAATGCGCGGCCTGTGAGTTCCTCAACGTGTTGACGAGCGCCATGTGGTCCATGGCGCAATGATCGAACTCTAGGCACAGATGGAAGGGGTGCGCCAGTGAGCCT
Organism: Stenotrophomonas sp. STEN023; assembly: GCF_056760135.1. NCBI lineage: Bacteria > Pseudomonadati > Pseudomonadota > Gammaproteobacteria > Lysobacterales > Lysobacteraceae > Stenotrophomonas > Stenotrophomonas sp. STEN023. The sequence goes on from NZ_JBRREF010000003.1 coordinate 83,303, forward strand.
ACCAGGGAGATCAAGTGCGGCTTCTTACCGTTCTCTTTTTTGCACGTGGTGCAAGGCGCCTCCAGCAGTTGTCCCAGTGCCTTCTTCATGTATCTAGATTCGGGAAACTGGGTGCAGTAGAGCAGCTGCTTGATCGTGGTTTCGCACATTCGTGCGGTGTAGAGGACCACCTCGTTGTACAGCCTGAGCCGCTCGATTTCGGCATCGATCGGGTCGTCCTGCGCCGAGGGCACCGTGCAGTAATCATAGTAGGCGTTCACAACCCGGGCTAGGATCAGGGCTATCGACCCGCCGCTAAACGTGAAGGGGTTGGTGTACCCGCCTTTGGTCGTGACGTCCGCATTCGACAGCAGCGGCAGTTGACCTTCCTGCTTCAGCCAAGCCCGCATCTCCCGCGCCAGCGGAATGAAGTTGATGCCGACCAGTTTATGGCCTTCCCAACGGAATGCCTGGGGTCGATAGCCCCACTCCTGGTGTGACCCATGCCAATCCCGGTGTGGCGGGCGCTGATCCTTACGAGAGCCCTCGTTCGTCGTCACGGGCCATTAGCTTCCGTAGACAGCAGCCAGAGTCCTCGCGCTAGCAGCTCATCGACATCATGCTGGAGCTGGATCACGTCCGGATCCACTTCGCCCAGGGACTCATGGACGGTGTGCAGCCGAGTGACCGTGTCAATTTTCTCTTGAAGCGTAAGGCGGGCCATGGTGGCTCCTCGGGGGGCGCGGTGTTGGCACGGACGGCGGCTGGAGTGTTACGCCGCAGCCTGCTGGAACGGCGCTACCTCCCCCCTTTCGACCAGACATATTTGCGCTGGGGAGTAGAGATAGAGCGGCTAGAATTCGGCTCTCGGACGGGAAGCACATGGTCACCCTTAGGTGGGGCCGGACGTCCAGCATCCGCGTCACCTGCCCGCGGGCCGCGGGACGTCGGGTTCACAGCGTGTACTTGGTCTCAGCCGTGAGGCTCCCCAAATAGTTATCGGGACCATCGACCTTCCGATCGTCGAGCTCGGGTCCTTCATAGTTGGGATTGCTCACGAAGAAGTGGATCTGATCGGCATCGCATTCCATAGTGATATCACCGGCCGAATTCTGTGTAATGGTCTGATAGCCAGTGTAGTAATTGAGGTGGCGCGACGGAGCTTCTCCGAGAATGATTATCTGCGGATCGAGCTTTTCAAGCCACGAATGCGGAATCTTTCCCGAGTCACGCCCATGATGAGCAGCGAAGACGACAGTTGTCTTCTTTAGATCGATGTCCTCGGTAATGTCCTCCATGAACTCAGTCTCCAGGTCGCCCAGCCACATCACACTGGTATTGCCGATGGAGTATCGAAGCACTGCCGAGGTGTTGTTGTAGCTTTCGCCCGCGTCACAGGCCGCAAGCGCCTCTTTGAACCAAGCATTGTCAAGATCCGGCCAGAGCACACTGATCCCTGACGACCCCCTTGAATCGTCACCTTGATTCATCCACTTGCGCACGCATCCCTTCGAAATATAGAAGGCCTTCTTGGCGTCGTCGCGCAGTTGGCAATAGCGCTTGAAGGATTTCGTATCTGTGTCCTTGACCGCTTGATTTTTTACCACGTAGAAGTTCCGTATCGGCCAGGCGTCATCAAGTAAATGAAGGCCGCCGAAATGGTCCTCATCCGGATGCGTACAGATGAAGCGATAGATACCTTTGCTTGCAGACTGAGTCTTGATCTCATCAATAATCGTCGCAGCGTTCTGGTCACTAAGGTCACAGTCGATGACCGTAAAGTTGTCTGACCCATGGATGATGTAGAACATGTCCCCATTACCCACGGCAAAGCTCTTTATTACGCTCACTCGAATCTCCTTGGCGCCAACGACTTCTTCATCGGGTCACTTTTTGGTCAAGATGCAATGTATAGACAAGTCCATGGCCAGCACTGTTCTGCCTGTGCTGCTGCCGGCTATGGGTAGTAGTGCTGCACGCTGAGATGATGGCGCAACGCTTCCGGGCGATAGGGGATCTTTCGATCGCAATCTAGTATGCAGGTGGCATTAAAACGCTCATATACCGACGGATCCAGTTCTGCCTCGGGGTTGATCTGGCGAGGCTCGTTGGGCCAGGGAACTATTCGCGCCCACCAAGGACCTTGCTGCTGGGAAAATATCTCGGAGTGCTGGGTGCCGTGCGGATCTGGGTGCAGATGGAGCTTGCTCCAATCGACCAGTAGCGGATGAGTCAGTGCTACTGCCTCGCTAGCCATCCACATCAGCGCAACATCCGACAGCCGCGACTCGTCCTCCGGATAGCTTCCGCCGACGTCAGAGTGATTGCCGGCAAACCATCGTTGCTTGAACCTCTTCTCTTCAGCTTGTTGCCTATTGAGCGTTCCGCCCCACGTCACGCGCCCGAACTGCGACCGCGTCTCATCGATCGCCAAGGCGTGTCGGACTTGCGGTATTCGAGGATCGAGGAATCGATCGTAGTTATCCGAGTTCCACAACGCAAAATGCCAACGAGAGCCCATTCCATGGACGTCTGATGGCAGCCATCGGATTGTGGAGTGGATGTAGGTAAACGCTACGCCGAGCAAGCCGGCACCCAGAAGAGCGCCAAAGACAGCCTCGAAGTTCCACTCCAACCACGCAGAGCTGATCCAGCTGAGGGCGGCTGTGACAACGGCCATCGCGATCATGCCTGCAGATCCCAAGGCAATCCGTGCCGGCCAAGGCAACCCGAGTGCCGCAACCGCATCAAACACGCCGATGAACTCCGGATACACGTCGCCTCGGGCGGAGTTCTCTCCAGCCTGGTACTTCAGGCGGAAGCGATGCGCCAATGCCTCTCGCTGGGCCTCATACTTATTCCGCGGTCTTCCGGCGCCATGCTCATATACGCGTACGACGGCCTCCTTGGCTATTGCGCGAAGCTTCCGCCCTGCTCGAGGCAGCGGCCTCCCTTGCCCGTCTGTCGTCGGTACGCCACACAGATTGAGTACATTTGCCAGAGAGCGCACGGTGTAGCCGCCTCGGCTGAATCCGAAAAGAAAAATCCTGTCTCCAGGCTCATATCGCTTCAGGATGGCCTCATAGCATTCGATAACGTTGCTGCTGAAGCCGAGTCCTACGGCCAAACCTGCAATCGATTTCAGCCTCTGCCACAGGCTCAGGCGAATATCGCCACCCGCCATGGCTGTACCGAGCCCCGGGTCGTAGAACGCCACCTGTTCGGCGGGGTCAATTGGACTGTCCGGCCCCACACGAGTAGCGCGATACAGCTTGTAGATGTTGCTCAGTTGCTGGTCCGGACGGACTCCGCCGGCTTGTCCGGTACCATCCGCAAAAATCAAGATGTTCTTTGGCATGAAATGGACCTCCACAAACGCAGTATCAATACAGCGTGTGCGCGTGCTGACGTAACGAATGATTTGGCCTGCACGAGATCGTTATCAACTCGCCTAACGTGCATCCTTAGGTTGAGCAAGAAAGGACTCGCAGCTAAGTATCAGTTCCCGGCCATAAGCTTGAGAAGCATCCCAGACAGCCCCTCGTGTGACGGCAAGAAGCATATAGCCAGCGTGTGCGACCGCAACGATCAAAACCAAGCCCACCCTGCTACCTACAGGGCCAGCTGTATCGAATCCCAATCGCCAGAGAAACAGCAGGCAAACGCCGACGACGATGGCGTTTAGCCATAGCGCGATAGTTTTGACGCCAAGAAGATTCCTGCGAAACCCATACGTAATGTTTTCCGCGAATAGGATGGAGAACCGCTTCGAATCGCGAGTGTTCTGGCGGAGCCACGCCCCACACTGATCGTAGAAGCCATCTGCGGCCGACTTATCCAGCAGCTCAACCTCTGCATCGGGCGCTTGTACCCCGAGCTGGTCGGCCAAGAATGTTCGGTACCGATCCTTCAAACCAGAATCTATGGTTTTGTCACTTCTCCGAAACATGGTGATCGATGGCAGGCCGCCATGGTCAGCATATAGTCGGCGCTCGAGCTTTCGGCCGCGTGCGCGCGAAAGGTCCGCGATCGCGAACATGAGCGCAAGCATGCCAATAGACGCGATGGCGTTAGATAATCCAAGTGTGCTCCATGAAACCAGCAATGCAATGGCTGCAAGCGCCGGAGCTGCCGCGATGACGGCCGGGAAAAGCCGTGCACGGATGGAGTACGCGTCAAAGAACTTAGTTGGCTCCATCAAGGCGCTTCCACTTCATCAGCGAAGGGTTCCGCAGTTGCCGGAACTGCACCAGCATGGCCGCCGCCTTTTGACCATGACAGCCATTTTTCTCGAGTCGAGAAAACCGCGAATCCTCGCCGCATGAATGCGTTTGTGACTTGAGCTCGGGGATATTCAGTCTTGCTTGACCCCACTGAGCAAATTGCGGACCCGATGATTGTCCCCTTGGTCCGCTTTGGTCCGAGCCACCGATCCAGGACAGAAGGGGTAACGTTGCGCCTGCTTCCATGGTGTGGGACCTGCACGAATACTGGCCTAGCGAGGCCAAGCTGATGACCGTAATCGGCGGCTTCCGTTAACCCCAAGGGGCCGACGTCGGCCGTTAGCAGGACAGCATCTCCATCGAGCGCGGAGTACTGCACAACGCTACTTTCGTTGGATGCACTTGTCACCGAGTTGTTCGCAAGTGTTTCAATGTCCCAGGTCTCAAGAACTCTCTTGGCTTGGGCGAGCAAGGACTTAAGCAGTGGCACGGAGAGTGAAGCCGTCGCTTCGGTTGTGTATCTGTCCGGTGTCTTCCCGAAATCTGGTATCGAGTTGACATAGCGGTCCTTGGTCGGCGAAAGGACTGTGAACGCTCCGATCACTTGCCCCTGAAACACTTCGTGAATGACGGTGCCCTTGCGAGTTGCTAGCGTCTCAATTTCAACCAGGTATGGATGCCGCTCTTTGATGTCGTCAATCAGCCCTTGGAGCGTGAAGTTTCCGTGGAAATGGTGAAGAATCTGGTCAGCGTAGAGCCATGGTCGGTTCATCCACAAATGCTCGACTTCAAACCTCTCCATCACCCCCACCAGGCCAGCTGCGTGATCGTTGTCCGCATGCGAAAGCACCATGTGGTTGATGCGATAGCCTGGATAGTACGTGTCTATGTGATTGATGATTGTCTGAGCAGTTTTTGTGCTACCGCCATCGACAACATGTAGCCAATATCCGGTACCAGCCTCGCCGTACCTAATTACGATGGCATCCCCAGACCCTTCCCCTACGGGCAAGAAGTCAATCTCAAAGTCCATCCCTTTCCCCTGCTTCGATGGTTCAATCAGTCCGTGCGTCAGTTGTGTGCGCAGCTCAGGCATCGACTTTAGGCACAACTGCTGCGGAGCTTCGGGTCTGTGACCTCCCACTTTCAAGTTACGGCTTCCGCGGCAATTCCGGCCATGTGAGTTCCACTTGCCGCCTATCTGCTAATTCGGAAGCAAATCGGTTCCTCCCTGAATCCCAGGTTTGTCCTTTAGAGCAGGCTATCGGGGCCAATCCAACGAACAGTTGGGGAATCCCTCAAGTGTCACCCCGGGTTAGGCAGTAGGCCGGTCGCAGCAATGGTTGCGATCCTCGGTTCCCACGTGTCCGACCCCGGGACTAGACTTTCCAGTCCTGTGCGCACCTGTGTCGGATGTTCGTCCGTGCAGGCACGCAGTGGTTATTCCGCCCCAGCCCACTAAGCCCCCAGGCCGTTTTCGGCGGCTTCTGCGCCGTGGCGCACCAAGTCGTCGAACTCCGTCAAGTTGAGGCGACGAAGCGTCGTGGGGAAGGCCTTGGCGCGATCCGCCAGGGCCGCGTCCATCCCCTGTACTTGGCAGCCAATGAATACGAAGCCCCCTCGCTCGGGGGCTTGCTGTATGTAATTTACGAACGTTCGCACCCGCAGTGCGCGAGCTTGGTCAGACATGATGTCGGCCACGCGCTTGAGACGGAAAGGATTGATTGCGCGGCCGAGGGCATTGCTACCAAGGGGAAGCCCGGCATCGGAGACCAGGATGTAAAGGTCTTCCACCTTGGCGGCGTTACGTCCGGCATCGAAGTACGGCTCAAGGCCGAGGTTGTCGTAGACCCCGCCGTCGTATAGATGGATCGTTTGAAAGAGCGGTGGCACCGGGGCTTCGCTCCCCTTCGGGGCATCCCATTCGCGCTTGTTCCAGGTGAACTTGCTCGTCTCAATACTCAGCGGGCCGAAGCCGCCCGGGAACGCCGCGGAAACCGCCATCGCGTCCGCGAACGGATAGCGCCGCGCATCCGCGTAGCCGGTGAGATAGTCGCCGAGATCATGGCGTTTAAAGCGGAATCGACGACCATTCTCGGCATTGGTGCCGTTGATGGACCATTCCGGGCATGCGGGCAGGTCCCCTAGGGGCATCTTGGCGCCCCACTCGTGCTTTAGCGCCGCCGCGAGCAGGTTGGCGCGCGAGGCGATGAAGCGCCAGTTCCGCGGTCGGACCAATTGCCGGAGGGCGCCCCACTGCAAGCTTCGTCGAGAGAGACTGACTCGCAACCTAGGCAGAATCTCATCGAGAAACGCCTGCGAGCTCGGCCATTTGAGGTCGTTCTCCAACAGCACCAGGCCGACGATGAGGCTGCCGCCAGACACGCTCGACAGATGCGAGACGCGCTCGAGGAGGCCCTGCTCTGCCATGCGACGCAGCACGCCGAGGTGAAAGGCCATGGCGCGGATCCCTCCGCCAGAGAGCACGAGGGCGATGTCTTTCGTCGGAGGCCACCGCATTAGCCGACGGCTCCCGAGAGCACCCGGATGTCGTTCTCGCCGACGATCAGCTGCACCCCGGGCAGGCCATCTGCATCCATGCCCAATGCCAGGTGGATCAGTTGGTACACGTCGTCCGAGCTGGGCGCCGCCGAGTGGCCCCGAGGGTGGCTGTGCCATTCACCGACATACCCGACGACCCCGGCTGTGCGGCGCGATGCCTCCCCGACGGCCTCCTTCAGACCGTCGACACCACGTTCGAACGATCCTGCCGTACTGGTGCTGTCGGCCGGCGCCGGAAGCGCGGCCACCAGGACCAGCGCCCGGACGGTGAAGTCGTAGTAGCCCAGCAGTACCCCGCCAGTCTCGTTCGGTAGGGCACCAATGCGCAAAGTGCGAAGTTCCTGCTCCAGGCCGGCATCCAGATAAACCTGCAGGTCTCCGACCTCAAACGATCGCTCCTGGAAGGTCGGGACGTCGTGGACGTCCACGCCGCCATCCGCCCGGCGGTTCCAAACCCGGATCGCCGCGCCCTCTTGCGCCCTGAAGCGGGGCAGATCGTCGGCCAGTAGGCTTGCCATGAGCATCACCCGCGAATAGGGCAGCACCATGGATATATCACGACACCCCGCGCCGCTCCAGAATGCACCGAGGTGGCCTCCCAGATGCTCGCGACCCCAGTCGCTTTGAATGATGGCGCGGTAGTACTGCGCCTCAAGGGTTCGCAAGCGGATCGATCTCGCCACATCTTCTACCAAGGCAATCGCGCTGCCGGCGCTGGGCGTGAAGAAGGCAGACACATGTCGCGCCACACCTTCCAGGGTGCTCGCGTACCGGGGGTAATCCAGCGACGCCGATGCATCGACGACCCAGTCGGCCGTCCGCAGGGCCCCAAGGACGTCCTTGCGCTGCGGATCGCTGGCGCTCGCCACCAGCGAAGTCATCGGACCGGCTCCATGGTCGGCCCACGCCTGCAACAGGGCGACGGCCGCGGCCTTCGATTGGCCGATTTGATCTGCTTCCGCGGTATGACGCGACAAGTTGTGAGGACGAATGTGATCCTTATCTACGACCGTCCACAGGCCGTATCCCGCGCGGCCCCACAGCATCGCGAGCGCGCTTCCCAGCGATCCCGCACCGACGAGTACGCCCGAGGGATCGTCGTTGGAGGCCAAGCCAGACTGGGCGCGGGCAAGGTGGGGCGTGTTCTCGTTGAGGACCTCCAGGGGCTGCACGAGCAGGTCACGCCAGGTCGTTGGCGGCTGTTGGCCGAGAACACCGATGGCGCTGAAGATCTTGCCCTCGTGGCGCATCAACGCTCCGGTGGCTAGGCCGATTTCCAGCGCATCCTCCGTCAGCACGAATGCGCGATGATCGATGCGCTCTGGAGCGGCACCTTCCTCGCGGCACAAAGGAACATGGAGCAAGATGACGGTGAATGCGTTCTCGGTGGGAGTGACGACCCCCTGCGCATCGACCAAGGCTTGGAGCTGAGGTGTCAACGCCGAAAGCAGCGATGCCCCGCGCATCACGACCAAGTCCTCAAGTTGACCGAGCGTAGCCGGATTCAACTCGACGGCGCCGCCGACGATCGGCGACAAGGTGAGATCCACCAGCAGGCCGGTCGCACGCGCTTCGGAAGTCTTGGGGGTCAGGCGCAGGGTGTCGCCGCCGTCGGGCCGGCTGGCGGCACGAACCAGCATGAACTTCGTGCCCTGGCTGACAAGTGCATCGAAGTTCCACGGCAACACCAGCTCGTACTTCGAGGTGAAAAACAGACGGTCAAGCGGCTGGTCCGCCAAGTGCAGTTCGCCGCGTGCGTTCTTTTCCATCCACCACTGGATGCGGCGGAGGAACTGCTGCGGCGTCCACGTGCGCAGCACGGTCTCCGGGGGTTCAAAGTACAGACACAGCTGCGCGGGGGAGCCCTGCGGCTCCTGGTGCTGGTGCGCAAGGCGCGGAAACCCCTTGCGCAATGCGTACACCATGGGAAGCGCGCCAGGTTCGTCGGTGACCACGATCGCGAGTCGCTCCTGGAACTTCAGGCCGTACGCATTGTGCTTTGGCACGCCGTGGGTCTGGACGTCGACAAGCACGGCCTCGCGGGCCACGCGGTCCTTAGGCGGGAACCGCAACCAGCCTACGGGTACGAAGTCGCGGTGGCGCAACATCGCTTCCTGGAGGGCGATGGCGCGTGCCAAGGTCAGAGCTTCCGGACCCGCGAGTACCTTACCTAGGTCCAGCGTGTAGAACTCCACTTCAGCCGCGACCTGCGCGCGGCGGCCGCGAGGCGATGATTGCGGCGGCGCCAAGCGTCGTAGCGCGTTGCCAAGTGATGCCGCCGCGTTCGATGTCAAAAACGATGGGCTGCGGCTTGTAGGCGTTCGGCTCTTCCATGGTCACCAGGAAGGAACGCCCGCCAACTTCGCGCAGGTAGCGCTCGTACGCCTTGCGCGCCTGGATGTGAGGGGGCTGCGTCTGGTGGTACGACTCGGCGATGTCAGGCACCGGCTTGCTGCAGCTGACAATGTAAGAATCGGCCCGTCCCTTGCGCAACAAGTCCTTTACCAGCGGCGTCGGCGTGGTTTCCTGATCGCCTTTCTCGTCCGCCAGGGCCCGGTAGCTGCAGTGGTGGGGGATGTTGAAGAGGTCCCATTCAAGCCGGTCTTCATTGCCGTGGTATCGGCTGATTTCGATGATCTCTTCCATATCGCCGTACTCGGCGTCGCCCACCTCGAGATAGTCGTAGTACGCGCCGTCCACCTCAAAGCGCACGTTGAACACGAGCGCGGCAGAGTTGCGGATGATGTCGCCGTCGTCGCAATGCTTGATGAAGGGCGAGTGGCAGAAGAATTCAACCTCGTCCACGGCGAGCGAGAAACCCGGGACCAGCGTGCCGGCATCGACGAACAGGTGGTCGCGTGCCGAGGGCGACTCGCCCCGGGCCCTGAGCAGCGGCTCCAGCCAGTCCATCAGCGCCTGGGGCTTGGAGAACACCAGGATGTCGCGTCCCTCGAGCAGGCGATGGCGGGCTTCCTGTCGCAGGAGCACGAACTCTTCGGATTGCTGCTCCCGGGTAGCTTCCTCCAACAGCATCGCCGCCGGCACCCAGAGCTGCCGGATCTTGATGCGCCCGTCGCCTTGGTATCGCGCGGCATGCTGCAACTCGAAGAACTCGGTGCTGCCGCTGATGTGGTCGGCGTCGGCATGGGTGAACGCAACGACGTCGAAGTAGTCGCGATCGACCGCAGCAAGGTCGGCCTTGAGTCGTTTGTTGAGATCAATCTCCGGCGTTGCCTCGTCCTCCGCCTTGTAGCGGTGGCAGAAGTCGAAAAGGATGCGCCGCCCGAGGGCGAGCACGATCTGGGTGGTATCGCCGTTGCCGACGGGGTAGAAGATGACCTGATGTTTGCTGCTCATGGGGCCCTCCCGGGGCCGAGTCGGCGAATTGCAGAATGACGGTAACCCACGGACGTCGCACCGCCTGAGACAGCCGTCCCCAAGGGGTGGGGCGTTGGCCTGGGGTGACACCCAATCGCTTGGGGATGCCCAATTCGCGTTTCAAGGGGCGTGCTCCCTACTCCCGGCGCCGAGAGGTTGCTGCCTTCAATCCCAACGGCTGACCGAGGAGGCCGGTTTGAGCCTTCGTAATCTGTATAGCCATCGCTTACTCACCGGTGACGCCGTCCATAACAATGGGCTGTTGATGCTCTCGTGGCTTCTGCTTCGCATGACCTCGTTTATTTCCTGGGGAGTAGAGCGGCACCGCAAGCGGGCAGATCACGCCCGTGAGGACGCCGCTGCCGGCCCGTAGCGGGCGTTGCCCGTCATCAGGTTTAGTCGTCCTCTTGGATCGCTCCGGCGATGGCTCCCACCAGCCTGTCGACGAGACCAGGCTCTCGGGCATCCCATCCGAGGTCGGCAGGGGGATGGTCAACGCCAATGGCACGAAGCACAGAGTGGAATTCACAGAGATGATTGATCCAGCCGCGCCGGGTCCGGATCGCGAATTCGAAGGCGCTCGCGACGTCCACGATGTCCCCAGTCAGGAAGCCCACCCAGTCGGTGCGATAGACGATTCCGATGGGGAATCGTTCGCTGCGGCTTCGCCGCGTAGGCTCGATCAGATACAGCCATTTGTCCCGGCACCTCAGCTCGAAGATGAGCAGCTGCCTGGGTTTGATGCGCCGATCCGGCGTGGTGGCGGGCCGTTGGGGTGTCTTCGCGCTGGTGGCCTTGAGTTCAAAACGATGGGCTTTCTCCCGGGAGGGGAGAAAGCGCCCCACGCAGCGGGGATCGACCGTGTCCTGCAGGTGTGTCAGGACCTTTTCGAAGACGGGGCGCAGATCGCGGCCGAACGGGACGGCGTAGTCCCCAGGGAGGGGAGACATCTGATTTCCGGGCAGGACCACGGGAATGTTGGCCGCGTGGCTGCCGGGAACATCGGTCCCACCACTGTCGACCGGCCGAAACCCAGGCCGTCGCGGGTCGGCGGCGCCCGGGCCGACTTCGCTGGCGGTCTTGCGGGTGGACCTGAAGGCATCGGCCTCCAGATCGAGGGTCTGGACGTCTCTGGCGCGCAGCGGGTTGTAGCGACCATCGGTGGCTGAGGTCGCGACCGTCACGTTCGGCTTGGGAATCGGCTCGAGCCGAAAGGGGACGCCGGACGAAGGCGGGGAGACGGCCGCGCCCGGGTCCTCGGTGCCTGCCGGCTTGCGGCGCACAATGCCATCGTCAATTACCAGCTCCCGCCAGGGCGGCTGGGCGCTGTGCTGGGTCAACGCGACGATGAGGTAGCGCCGTGGCCCTCCCGGCGCACCCGGCAGCTCGCGGGTAATCACCTTCCACTTCGCCGTCCCGGCGTACGGAATCTCCACCCGGGGTAGGCCGGTACGCTGGGAGCCAGGTGCGGGCGACGAACCGGTGACGCGCAATCGGCGGAAGGCGTGGAACAGCAAGGAGAGCCCGCGCCGTCCCGGCTCTGAGAACCATAGTCTGGCCAGCCGAAAGGCGCCTTCATTGCTCATGAAGCGCGAGATCCGGAACTGGGCGGTGCCGCCCGGCCCATCCATCCACCGGCACTGATCGGGATGCCAGGCTTGGCGCGAGCGACCCGTCAGGGCCATGCTCTCGCTCACCCCACCCAGAATGCTGGGCAGCAATCGAGGGTCGAAGACGTAGTGCGTGCGAATGAGCTCGCTGACGGGGAGAACGTATTGCGCTCCGTCCGCAGCCCAGAACTGCCAGCCACCGGACGGGTGGGGAAATCGCCCGCCAAGCCAGTCCTCCGGCACGACGTCGCCAGCCGAGTCAGGGCAGACCCAGGTGGCGCCAATCGACAAGAGAGGCTCGATATCCCGAGGCGCGTCGGCCGCGGCCACAGCGGCCTTGCGATGCCACCGCGAACCGAGCATCAGAAGGGGCATGCGGTCCAGCGGCAGCCAAAGTCTCACCCTCTGACCTGACTCCGCCGCCAGCAGCGCATGGATCTCAAGGGGCCGTTGACGGGAGTCAGCCAGTTGCAGCGCGCCTAGCCAGCGCAGCTCATAGGTGGCGTCGCCTTCAGGCAGCTCCTTCATTTGCACGACCGCGCTTCGGGACACCCGTGCTAACCCTCAGACGCGAACCGAGTCGCCATCTGCCGTAGGACCGTGATGGACTTTTGCCGATGCTCCAGGGCAACGCGAACGCGCTTTTCGCGACCAAGCACATCCACGGTCAGCCAGTGACTTGCGCGAAGCTGGGTCACGTACAGCGAAGCAGTCGACAGACTTACCCCGGTGAGCGAGGCCAAATCCGAGATCGTCAGGCCAGGGTGCTGGGCTGCGAACATGAGAATCTGACCCCTCACCGGATTGACGAAGACCTCGACGAACGCAGCCGCACGCAGGGCGTCCTCTTGAACACGAACCGTGTCCGCCAACGGCAAGCGACTTGCTCGCGGCGTCGCGTCGACGGGGCGGTCGGGAGGCCTTCGCAACGACCTACGCTCCCACAGACGATCCCGGGCGTTGCCCGGGCGCCAGCGAACCATCATCCACGTTGAAGATCGATTGCGAAGAGCGAGACATAGCAATTTCAAGGGCAGTCGTAGCGCCATGGCGAGCCATGACCCCGGTACTTTGAAGGTCGGATCTGTCGGCCATCGCCACCGGCGATGGCCTCACAGTCATTAGGCAGGTATCTGGAAACCGATTTTCTTGAGTGCCTCGACGCAAGCATCTTGATCCTGCTGATAGTTTCCTCCGGAGATGCCGATCCCGCCGATCAATTTCCCGTCTTCCAGAATCGGATAGCCGCCGCCGACAGCGACCATCCGGGGGCGATAGGCCAGCGGCGCCACCTTTGGATCCTTGGTCACGTAGTCGTTCCAGATATGAGTCGGGTACCCGAACGAGGCGGAACTCCAGGCCTTGTCGATGGCAACATCAACGGTGAGGAACGGTGCGTCGTCGGTGCGCTCGAACGCGCGCAGGTTGCCGGTGGCGTCGACGACGGCAACGGCAGCTGGGATACCTATTGAGCGTGCCGCGGCGAGCGCCGCCGCAATGAGTGCGACTGCGGTTTCGCGGTTGATCGATGCGGTAGCAATGGACTTGGCCATCTGATTTCCTTAGCCGGCGGGAGATCCGGCCGGCTCTATTTGGGTTGGAAGGATATTTGGGGGTAGTCGTCAGAAGCCTTCGAGGACGATCTTGCCAATTGACGTACTACTTTCGATGAGTGCGTGAACTGTCTTCAGGTTGGCGGCATTGATCGGCGACAGTTTCCGGGTCAGCGTCGTTCGGATCTTGCCGTCATCCACCAGCACGGCCATCGCATCGAGGATCTTGCCTTGCTCACTCATGTCGGGCGTGCCATAGATCGACCTTGTGAACATCAGCTCGTGGTGAATCGACACCGCCTTGCGCTTGAACAACATGATGTCGAATACCTTGGGGTCGTCGATCAGTGCGAACCGTCCTTGCGGGGCGATCAGTTCGGCGATGTCGGCGGCATGCTTCTCGGTATGCGTCGTCGAAAAGACGAAAGCGGGAGCGCCAATGCCGAGCTCGGAAATCTGGGCCGCGAGGGGTCGGGAATGGTCGATGACATGATGTGCCCCGAGCCCCTTCACCCACGCCTGGGTGTCCGGCCGAGAGGCGGTGGCGATGACCGTGAGGTCCGTGCGTTGACGGGCGATCTGGATGGCGATCGAGCCGACGCCGCCGGCGCCGCCAATGATGAGGATCGCGGCGGCGGCACCCGGAACCCGTTTCGCCACATCCAGGCGATCGAACATCGCCTCCCATGCCGTCAACGTCGTCAACGGCAGCGCCGCCGCTTCTGCCCAGTCCAGCGACGTGGGCTTTTTACCGACAATCCGGGCGTCGACGAGATGGAACTGCGCGTTGGTGCCGCTCCGCGTGATCGATCCGGCGTAATAGACCTCGTCGCCGGCCTTGAACTGCGTCACGTCCGAGCCGACCTCGCGCACGATCCCGGCGGCATCCCATCCAAGCACCTTCCAATCACCATCCGCGGGCGGTGAGCTGCCGCGAACTTTGTAGTCAACTGGGTTGACGGAGACGGCCATCACCTCGACCAGGATGTCGTGTCCCGCAGAGACAGGCCGAGGCAAGTCGATATCAACCAGCGAGGCATTCTCGGCGATGGGTCCCGGAACCTTGTAACCGACTGCTTTCATGGGTGTCTCCAGCTTGATTAAGGTGCGATTGCAGTAGGAAGAACTGTGGCGCGTTTCGAAGTAATCATGTTTATTCCCTCGGTTGCGCTTCAGACTCATGGCCTTTCGCGCACCGAATACCCGCTTTGGACCTACGCGCCATCGCCACCTTCAATGGCCTGCGGCGCGGTCGCTCCAGGGAGTGCCAACTCCGAAAAGTGTTGGCGGATCAGATCCAGCTTGGGGTCGATGTAGAGGCGGCAGAAGGGTCTGCTCGGATCGGTTCGATAGTAGTTCTGGAAACGCTCGTCCGACGCCTTGAAGCTTCTGAACGGAATCACGAGGGTATGCACGGGCTTGCCTGACTGGTCGGCGAAACTGGCAATAGCTCGCTCGGCCTCAAGCCGCTGATGATCGTCAAAGAGGTAGATCGCGCTGCGGTACTTGCCTCGAGGGGAGCGCGCCCTCGTCGCGGAGTGCGTTCTGAGGTGCACCTCGCAAAGCGTTTCCAACTGAATTACTGTCGGATCAAAGGTGACGACTACGCCCTCTGCCCAGGTATCTGCCGGCGCGTCTGATTGGACAAATCCTTGGTCAACCTGACTGACGCCGCGCAACGATTGGAACACGCCTTCGGTGCACCAATGGCATCCCCCGCCAAAGCCAGCCTTTGCGATGGTCACAGTTCATACCTCGGTGCAATTCGACGCGTGGCTTTGCGCAGATCATTTCTCGGACCGGCGGCAGGACGCCTGTGCGTCATCGCTTATTCCTTCTGAACTATGGCTTGCAGGGGCAGAACGCGACGCTCCGCCCAGCGACGGCAACGTTTAGACGATGGGTTCATATCCGTCCGAAGTCCAATAACCAACGTCTATGCCTTCTATACCCTTGGCGGCACGCGGCGCCGTGGTGCGCTGGCATCTTCATGCGGACCCGTGGCCTGGGCGTCCTATCGCCCGTCAGGGGTCAGGACGAAACCCCAGCACGAATGCCACGACCTTTTGGGTGGACATTTCGCAGGGCTTGAGTGACGTCTGATCTGACGCAACCCGATAGAGATTGAAGCTGACAATGTCTGTCCCCGCCAACTCCCTTGCAAAGAGGCTGTTGCGACGACCATCCTCGGATCGCTTAACGGTCACGCCGAAACGGCGGCCTTCGTACGCGCCCTCGGCGTATCCCTCCCGCATCGCTTTGAAGGCGGCATCGAACTCGGTGTGCTCCATCTCAGCTCACTCGTGTTGATCGTCAGAACGCACATTGCTTCTAGGAACTCGTGGCAGCTGTAGCAGAGTAAACCGGGGGCAGCCCTCCAGCCGAGAGGCAGGGGCCAAGCCCATTGCAGTCGTGCCTTCCTGGCAGACATCCCATCCCCTTGGACTATCCCATCACTGCGGACAGCCGAAACGGTCTTTGCGAACTGCTTGGCCCGGACTGCAGTTGCTCAGTCTTGAGGTGGCGGCCGCGCGAGGAGCTCGTCAAGTCCGCCCGCGGCATCAAGATCAAATAGGTCGTCGCAGCCACCGACATGAGTGCCGTTGATGAAGATCTGCGGCACGGTGCCTCGGCCCGATGCTTCGACCATGGCCTGCCGGCGGGTTGGATCCGACCCGATATCGATCGATTTCCATTGCACGCCTTTCTCCTTAAGCAGCTCCATGGCCCGTCGGCAGTACGGGCACCAGCTCTTGGTGTACACGAGAACGTCTGGTTTCACGGTACGTATCCCTTAGTCGATAGTGGAGGCAGGGCCTGTCGCGCCCAGACCCGGGGGTTAGTCATAGACCTGCCGTGGAGTCGTCGTACGGCATCTCACAGCTCGCAGACCCAAAGTCACTCCGGGATGCCGCTAGCGGGTCGTTCGCATGTCACCTCAGCCGTTGGACCACTTTGGGCTATCCGCCAGCACGTCGGCGGTCGTCAGCATGCTTGCGCGGTCGATTTACTGATCTCCCATCCATGGGCGCTCGAGGAGTGCAACCGTGCCCTGACCGCCGTCGGCGCAAATGCTGACGATCGCGCGCGAGCCAGGAGGCATGGCCCAGAGCTCCTTCACCGCCTGGCTCAGGTCACGCGCGCCGGTCGCGCCAAACGGATGCCCAATGGCGACCGAGCCTCCGTTGGGATTGACACGGTCCCAATTGAAATCGCCCATAGCCGCCTGGACGCCGGCCTTTGTGCGCACCCACTCCGGGTCGGAAATAGCCGCCACGTTCGCCAGGACCTGGGACGCGAAGGCCTCGTGGATCTCCCAGAGCCCGATGTCGGCGAAGCTCAGTCGATTCCGGGCGAGCAGGCGAGGGATCCCATACGCCGGCGCCATGAGCAGACCTTCGGTATGGAAATCCACCGCAGACACCTCGTAGTCCACGAGCCGCGCGTAGGGCGTGCCCGTGGGGAGTCGGGCCAGTCCGGCCTTGGTGGCGACCCAGCAGCCGGCAGCGCCATCGGTGATCGGGGAGCTATTGCCCGCCGTCAGGCTCCCCTTTCCGCTGTCGCGATCAAAGACCGGCTTGAGTGCGGCAAGCCGTTCGGGCGACGTATCAGCCCGGGGATTCGCATCGCGCGCCAGCTCCGGCAGCGGGATCACGAGATCGTCGAAGAAGCCACGCTCCCATCCCGCCACGGCGCGCTGGTGACTCTTGAGCGCCCAGTCGTCCTGCGCCTCGCGTGTGACCTGCCAAGCCTTGGCCGTCTCCTCCATATGGTCGCCCATGGTCCGGCCGGTGATCCGGTTGGCCCAGCCCTTGGTGGGCAGCAGATAGTCGCGTGGGGTAAGGGCCTGGAGGGCGCCAAGTGCAGCCGCGGGATCGCGCGCAAACAGATCCGTGAGCCGCTTTGATGCATCTGCCGTCAGGGCGATTTGAGGGCGGCTCATGACTTCGGACCCGCCGACCATCGTGAGTTCCGTCCCCCCGCCCAGCATCCCCGCCGCCGCGAAGGTGGCCGTCATGCTGGTAGAGCAGGCCAGGACGACTGAGAACGCCGGTACCGTCGGACTGAGCTTGGCGTCAAGCCAGGTCTCGCGGGCGATGTTGCTCCAGCCCATGTTTGGGATCACGGTCCCCCAGACCAGCAAATCTGGCTCCGCCTGGGCTGCCATCGCCTTTACAACCGGAACGGACAGAGAGACAGCGTCATAGGCAGACAACGCCCCTCCACCGCGGCCGAAGGGGGTTCGAAGGCCAGCGGCTACGAAAACGGGTCCGGCGAAGCGAGTCATGTTGGTCTCCCACGTTCTTGAACTTGCGGAGGGGTTGGATGCATCAGGTGCGACTAGATAGGTACTAAGCGCTTACGCGGGTGCAACGGGTCCAGGGATCGTTTATCTGAACTTTATTTGCCAGCACCGGAGAATCTGTTTGAGCCTCTTCAAAATGGGAACGGCAATCTGCATCTGCCATCGGCAAGAACTTTCAGCCTGAATCCTGAGCTAGACGTCCAGACCCAGAGAGCCTGAATTTGATCCCCCACTAGCCGCCGTAACGCTCGGTTCTGACATTGGAGGCATCCAGGCCTGCCAGCAGAACCGCATCCGTCGCGATATTGACGAAGCCGTTGGATCCACAGACGAATACGTGTGTAGGCATTCGGTCGAGCCGAGCCAGGGTCTCCTGGACCATGGCGCCGTCGATCCGTCGCCCATAGTCCAAGCCGCGGGCCGGTCGCTCCCGCGTAATTGCCAAAGCCATAAGGAAGGCCGGATCGCTGGACTCGATCGAATGAAGCTCTTCCGAGAAGAGAACGTCCCTTGCGGTTCGCGCGGAGAGGAGCAACGCTGTCGGAACCGTTTGGGCAAGTGCGCGGCGCTGACGAATCATCGCCATCAACGGCACGAGGCCAGATCCTGCCCCGATCAGCAGCACGGCGTCTGCGGCAGGCTCTGGCCAAAGGAAATGGCCTCCCAGCGGACCACGAAGTTCTATTTCGTCCCCGACGGCTGCGACGTCGTGGAAAAAGGACGACACCTCACCATCGGGCAAAAGCTCAATAGCGATCTCTATGATCGAGCTTGCATTTGCAGATGACGCGATCGAGTAGCTACGCATTGCGCTGTAGCCATCGGGCGCGGTCAGCTTGACGTCGACGTGCTGCCCTGCGATGTGCACAAATGATCTGCTCAGCCGAAGGAACAAGCTCTTGATGGTCGGCGTTCGCTGCACGATCCCGACGATCACGCACGACTGCCACGGTATCTGCTGATCGCCGTTGTCAGTCATTTTTGTACCGTTGCTCGCGCCACGGATCGCCGTAGATGTGATAGCCGCGCAGTTCCCAAAAACCGGCCTCGTCACGCGTTGTGAACTGCAGAGCATTCACCCACTTGGCTGACTTCCAGAAGTAAAGGTGCGGCACCAGAAGCCGCGCAGGCCCCCCATGGTCGCGTGGCAGTGGCTTCCCGGCGTAGCTGAGCGCAACCATCGCCTTTCCCGAAAGCAGATCCACCAACGGAACATTTGTCGAGTACCCGTCGTAGCAGTGCGCCAGTACGAAGTCCGTGGGCCGGTCAAGGCCGGCGTCCGCAAGAACGTCCTCGATCAGCACGCCTTCCCACTCGGTATCGAGTTTGGACCAAGACGTGACACAGTGAATATCCCGAGTCACCTTGGTCTTCGGCAGGGCGTTGAACTGGTTCCAGTTCCACACCTTGGCGGGCTTCGGGCCGATCTTGACGGTGAATTTCCAATCGGCAGTATCAACGAGCGGCGTGGGTCCGGCTGACAGGACCGGAAAGCCTTGCTCGAGATGCTGCCCAGGCGGAACCCGATCCGCTTGATTGCTGCCCGAACCGCGGCCAGTGAATCCTCTGGTGACCATGGCGAACCTCCTTACGTGTCACGACAGAAAGGAACCGGTTTCATCACGAACCACTGTGCATTCCCTTCGCACAGGTCGCTGCCGGACGGGCAACCGGGTGAGGGCCAGAATAGCGGATGCCAAATATCAGTAGCTACCTTCCCCCGACGCAGCGAGCCACGCGCATCGCCTGGAAACCGTAGCATCCGATCGACACCATTGCCCAATAGCGACGGGCTATGTATTCGATAGCCTAGGCAGGGATTTGTGGCCTATCCCCGGTCAGCGTCTTAACAGCCGACAGCGTCCCTTTCCTTTGGCGGTATGGAACGGGGGAATGTCGCTCATGCCGCACAGCCCCTGATGTTCCGCCCCGGCGTGGACGCTCGGTCAATGCAGCGCCGTGCAAAGCTGAATTTCTCGATGGCGCGCCGCTGACCAAACTGCGCCGTCGCCTTGCGGCAATCAGGCATGGAGCCTATGTCGCGAAGCTATTTCAAATGTTTCGCGCTTACCTTCATAGTCTCAGGCGCGGTTCTTACGATTCCCGAGAACGCCTCGGCTTAAGTGCCGACTTGGCGGATCAAGCGTACGTGAGACAAACCGCAGGGGCCTTCGAGCGATCGGCTAGGGCTGCTCGCTCGGACATTTGCCAGGCATCTACATCAGCGGTGGAGAATCTAATGAACGTGTCCGAACGACAAGCACCTGAGCTTCGAGTGCAGCGATGGATTGGCGCCGACGGAGAGAAAATCGCACCTCTCAAACTGTCGGATCTGGGTGCAGGACCGAAGATCCTGTTCGCATTCCAAGACTGGTGCGGTGGCTGCCATTCTCATGGGTTCCCGACACTCCAAGCGCTGCATGCCGTCTTGAGCGACCAGGGCGTCGGATTTGCTGTGATCCAAACCGTATTTGAAGGAGCGCACGAGAACACCTTCGAGAGATTGCGACCGAACCAGGTCGAGTACGCGCTTCCTGTCGCATTTGGTCACGACGAGCCCCCGGCGGGATCGACGCATCCGACGTTCATGCAGGACTACCGAACCCGAGGAACGCCATGGTTCACGGTCATCGACGCGGGTGGTCGGATTATTCTCTCGGACTTCCGCCTGGATGTGGGTCGACTCGTGAAGGCATTGGAGCAGGGATAGTCAATGCGGCGATGGCTCACCCTGACCACTACCCACCTAGCGGTGCTCGCGCTAGGTTTTGGCGGCGGCATCTATGCCCTGCCTATCCTGACAGCTCCGGAAGCACCGGATGAAGAGGTACTTGATCGGGTCGCCGCGGAAACGCTCTACGCAGGGCGCTTCGTGCGCGACCTCAAAGGCAGCAATGGACTCCACTGGGGCGAAGGCGAGGTGCGTGTATCGCGCAGTCACATTGCGCACTTTGGGCGCCTAGCCCCAGGCCCCGACTACAAGCTCTATCTCGCCCCACGCTTTGTCGACACGGAGGAAGCTTTTCTCCGGGTCAAAGACGTATCGCGCCGCGTGGGCGATGTGAAGACGTTCAACGGCTTTCTCGTGGATGTGCCGACCGGCATTGATGTTCGCGACTACAACACGGTCGTCATCTGGTGCGAATCATTCAGCCAGTTCATCAGTGCCGCGGAGTACCAGGCCTCGCGTCATGATCAAGGCTGACAAGCGTGTCGGATCCCGCAGGCCGGGGTGTGACCCCGGCCTGGGATAGCTGGTTCTCAGAGGGCTCGCCCCGGATTCAGCACGAGCCAGGCAGCAGATTGGGAGTCGACCTACTCGACGCTTTCTACGGTGATTTTCCGGCCGTTGAACTGCACGGTCTCGCCCGCACGTGCGCCTTCAATGGCCTGGAAGATCGGCGCCATGGTGGAGATGCCCATAAGCACCTGCCCATGACAATTGAACTGGCTCGTTGAAACGGCAACCACAAAGTAGCGGCCGGACAACTTAACGACAGCGCCCTCGACGACGGTAGACTTCGGCCCGAAATCGATTGTTTCAAGCTTTTCAATTTTGTCCGCATAGTCATGGAGCTTGTCATCAAGCCCTTCCGCGAGGTCGCTCGCGATTTCCGCCTGAGCGTGCTCGTCATTCTCGATTGGCTCGCTTCGATCAAGCCGAGCCGTCGACACGTAGCCTAGATACGTGTCTCGAGCGCTCTTCAAGGCCGCCGTTTCCAACGACAGCATCGTCTCTCTGATGTGGTCTTTGTTCCAGTTCACAATCACCTCGCCTTGTATCGCTATTGGAGCCGTCTGCCCGTCAGGACTCGCCGGGGACCGCCGCGTAATTGAGCTTTGTCACCCCGCCCACGCGGCTATTCATCGCTGACAAAGTCCTCTCCTTGATAAGGAGCTCGTATCAACCTGGGGTCCCGGATGATGCTTGTGACAAGCCAAACATAGGTTTGCTCTGCGGTATCAAATCCAAGGATGCTGAAGGCACCGCCGAAGGGACATGCGGGAAAGTCGGGGAAGCCTTCCCGAAGGACGTAACGCTCGGGTTCTTGTTCAAACTCGCGCTTGTAGACCTTGCGCAGACCGTGCTTGCTCGGCACATCCTGGTCCCCTGTCGGCACCGTTTCTCGATGTGCCAAAAGCTGCTCGGAAAAGTCCGCATGGCAAATCTCGTCGAACACATCGAATGCGTCGATCAGCAGTCCCTTGTGCCCCGTATTTGGGTCCGTGATCGCGTAGATGTTTGAAGCATCCTCCGCATCGTCCCCACTCTCCAGGCGCAGCGCAGCGTCCACACGCATGGAGCAAGCATCCAGTTTCGATCCGAATTCGAGATCGACGAGATGGCCATCCTTGACACGATACTCGCGGTCGTATCCCTTGGCGACGTACGACTGCACTGCGCTTATGACATCGGTCACTTGGGTGTTCATTGAGGCGCCTTCATCTCGCGTTGAATGGAGCGTGCGCCCGCACGGGGCGTGCTGTGGACTGCCGGAGGACGGCGGAGATGTTGGGGTACAGAATTCAAAGCCACTTTGCCTTCTTGAAGCGCAAGAAGAGGATGAGGCAGGACGTCGCAATGAGCCCGATCACGACGAAGAATCCGTAGGTCGCATTCAGGCCGGGCATGTGCGTGAAGTTCATGCCATATATTCCAGCGATTGCTGCCGGAACTGCCAGTACAGCCGCCCAAGCCGCGAGCTGGCGGGTGATCCTACCCATCCTTTGCGCTTCCAGAAGACTGCTGAACTCAAAGACAGATGACAGGACCTGAAGCAGACCGTTAACCATGGTCTGCACGCGATCAACGTGGTCCGCGACATCGTTGAAGTACGGCCTCACATCGGCGCTGATGCAGGGAAAGTGCCCGCGAACCAGCTTTCTGACCAACTCGGCCATCGCTCCGAGCGTACGCTGGAAGTGGGTGAGCTCGCATCTCAGTGCAAAGATGCGGGCGACGTCTTCTCGTCCGAGAAAGTCGCCAAGTGACCGCCTTTCCATTGCCAGGACGTCATCCTCGATCATTTCAAAGATGGGCAGATACTGGTCGACAATCCGGTGCAGGATCGCGTGCAACACGTAGTCGACGCCCTTTCCCAACAGCGCCGGCGAAGCCTCGAGTTGCTTTCGAAGGGTACCTAGCTCTCCGGCGTGGCCGTGCCTTACGGTGATGAGATGATTGTGACCGGTGAAAATTGCCATCTTTCCGTAGCGGATCGTGTCGCCTACCAGCTCGGCGGTCTGGGCGACGACGTACAGCTCATCGTTGTAGACCTCGAGCTTGGGCGGGCACAGCGGGTGCATCGCATTATCGATGGCCACCGGATGGAGCTGATAGGTCGTCTGTATCGCGTGAAGCTCCTCGGCAGTGGGGTCGTGTAGCGCGATCCAACAGAAGTCCGATCGACTCTTATCCCATTGAACGTGCTCGTCGAGCGCGACGTCCCTGATTCGCTTACCTTCGTTGTAATAGCAGGCGGCAACGATGCTCATGCCGGCCTCGCAGGGATCTTCAGACCCCGCTGTACAGCTGGTCGAGCTAGCCCACGACCGAGCCAGGCTTGGATATTCGAATATTCGCTGAGGCCGACGATGTCGCCGGCAGCGTAGGTTTCAACCAGCGCATTTACCCAGCCCAGCGTTGCGATGTCCGCGATCGAATAGTCATCGACGATCCACTCGCGCCCTTCCAGCTGGCGATCAAGCACCCCTAGGAGTCGCTTGGATTCGTCGATATAGCGCTGTTGTGGGCGTTTATCTTCATAGTCCTTCCCGCCCCAGCGCAGGAAGAAGCCTAGCTGGCCGAACATCGGCCCGATGGCGGACATCTGGAAGAACACCCACGTCAGAGTTTCGTAGCGTTTGGCGGGTGCATTTGGGATGAGCTGGCCGGTTTTCTCGGCCAGGTAGATGAGGATGGCACCGGACTCCCAAACCGCAATGGGGCTCCCGCCAGGCCCTGCAGGATCGATGATTGCCGGGATCCGGCCGTTCGGATTCAAGGACACGAACGCCGGATCTTTTGACTCGTTTTTGGAGATATCGACCAAGTGGGGCTCGTACGGCAAGCCGGTCTCCTCCAGCATGATCGAGACCTTGACGCCATTGGGCGTGGGAGATGCGTAGAGTTGAATGCGCTCGGGATGAGATGCCGGCCAGCGCTTCGTGACCGGAAAGGACGAGAGATCTGACATGGTTCTGCGATCCTGGTGATGCGATGGCTGGGGACTGGAGAACTCAACCCTATCAGCACTGGGTTCGATAACCGCGCCGAAGAAGGGCGCGGTTATCGATGACTGCGAGGAGGGCGGGGGCTCAGGTCGCGACCCGCGAAGACGGTTCTGCCTCAGCCCCGGCCGATGCCCGCACAAGCCCCCCGCTTTAGCGCTTGGGAAGAACCCAGTTGGAACGGGGAAAGTGGCACGTATAGCCGCCTGGCCGATTCTCCAAATAGTTCTGGTGCTCCGGCTCGGCCTCCCAGAAATCGCTCACCGGCTCGACATCGGTGACCACCTTGCCATGCCATAGCCCGGAGGCATCCACATCGGCGATCGTGTCCTCGGCGACTCGTTTCTGCTCCGCGTCGACGTAGTAGATGGCCGACCGATAAGAGAGCCCGCGATCATTGCCCTGGCGGTTCTTTGTGGTCGGATCATGGATCTGGAAGAAGTACTCCAGGATATTCCGGTAGCTGGTCACTGCCGGGTCGAAGATGATCTCGATCCCCTCGGCATGCGTGCCGTGATTGCGGTACGTGGCGTTGGGAACATCGCCGCCGGTGTAACCAACACGTGTCGAGACGATGCCCGGCTGCTTGCGAATGAGATCTTGCATGCCCCAGAAACATCCGCCCGCGAGAACTGCGCGCTGATGCATGTTAAGCCTCCTTGATCTGATCGAGATACTCGCCGTATCCCTGGGCGGCCATCTCGTCACGCGGGATGAACCGAAGGGACGCGGAATTTATGCAGTACCGAAGGCCGCCGCGGTCGGACGGACCATCCGGGAACACATGGCCAAGATGACTGTCGGCATGTACCGACCTGACTTCCGTCCGCCTCATCCCATGGGCGCCGTCCTGAACCTCGTTCACGTTGGCCTGAACGATCGGCTTGGTAAAGCTGGGCCAGCCGGTGCCAGAATCGAACTTGTCCGTCGATGCGAAGAGCGGCTCTCCAGACACGACGTCGACGTAGATGCCAGGCTTCTTGTTGTCGTTGTGTTCGCCCGTGAATGGCCTTTCGGTACCCGCGTTTTGGGTGACCCAATGCTGCTCCGGGGTGAGACGGTCCAACGCTGTCTTTGACTTTTCAAACTTCACGATAGCCTCCGTTACGCATCCAGTGGGGCAGCCAAACTGTCGTTTGTGTTCCTAGTCAGTGCGACGACTATCGCAGCGCGCCTTGGATTTATCCAATACGTGCAACGTATCGCGGCGATAGCATTGAAGCACTTCGCGATCTGATTCACTTTTGTTCGCCGCAGGTCGCCCGCTGCTGATACCTTGAGTTGACCATCACAGGTTTGGCGAGCGCCCCGATGAGGCTCTTCGGGTGCCTTGGGAGCGCAACCGCCGGCCGTCTGCAGGAGGTTCGTTGGTATGGCGGAGACTAAGTTTGCGTTTGTTGGCGTGGGCGGCTCCCAGCTTTCCGGGCATCTTGAACCGCCGGAGGGAACGCCGCGTGGCTGGGCAATCTTCGCGCACTGCTTTACGTGCGGAAAGGACAGCCGCGCTGCCGTTTACATCTCTCGCGCATTGTCTCGTGCTGGTATCGGTGTTCTGCGATTTGATTTCGCCGGCATTGGAGCCGGGTCGGTAGAGCCCGTCAGCTTCGCGTCGGACGTCGAGGACATTCGTTTAGCCGCAATGGCGATGACGGAGGCGGGGATGCCGCCCTCCTTGCTTGTTGGGCACAGCCTGGGTGGAACCGCTTCGATCGTGGCCGCGGCCGAGCTGCCTGGCGTGGCGGCGGTGGCGACGATCGGCGCTCCCGCCGACCTAGAGCATATCCTGCGTTTTTTCCGGCCGATTGACCTGGATACCATCGCCAGCGAGGGCGAGGCATCAGCAGAGATTGCTGGCCGAACCTTCGTGGTTCGCCGCAGCTTCCTACAGGCGGTTGAGGCGTTTGACATCGAGAAATCCATCGCATCGCTCCGGCGTCCTGTGCTGGTCATGCATTCTCCGCTGGATCAGGTGGTCGGCATCGACCACGCGTCGCGCATCTTCGTCGCATCCAAACATCCCAAGAGCTTCTTCTCGCTCGACACAGCGGATCACCTGCTTACGAGTGCTGCCGACGCGAACTACGCCTCGGCTATGGTGGCCGCCTGGGCGAGCCGCTTCCTTCCACTTCTCAAGACTGATCTTCCGCAGGTCGAGGTTGCGAAGGGAGTTGTCGCCACCGAAACCCTTGCGGGAAAATTCCAGCTCGAGATCCGTAGCGGCGAGCATACGTTCTTCGCCGACGAGCCAGCGTCGGTCGGCGGTCTAGGAACCGGACTATCTCCCTACGAGCTTGTGTCTGCCGGCTTGGCGGCGTGTACGGTCATGACCATGCGTGTCTACGCAATTCGCAAGGGCTTTCCGCTCGAACGGGCGAGCACGACTGTGCAGCACGAGAGGGTGCCGGGCATGATGCCGCCCGACCGATTTACCCGCACCATCACCCTCGATGGCCCGCTGAACGATGATCAGCGTGCTCGGATTCTCGCGATCGCTGATCGATGCCCGGTTGATCTGACCCTAGTCCGGGGTTCTGACGTTCAGACGGAGCTTTCAAGCGGCACTGAGACTGCGGTACCCGCGCCAGACTGAAACAAGCGCCTACCGGCTGCGTCCATTAACACGGCCGTTTTACGCCAAGTGGGTTACGGATGTAGTTTGCGTCTACCGTACTTCCTTAGCTGGACCTATTTCTCAATGGGGCACGTGCGCGACTGCAATTTCACACCTCTCGACCGGCAGCAATACCTCGATCGAGCAACTCTGCGTCGACGGGACAGTCCGTACACCCCTCATGGCAGCAGAGGCGACATATCCGGTAAGAGTGTTCAAGACTCTCAAGACGAGCGCGGAGGACACGTGCAGAGAGCTGGCCCAGGATCTTCATCTCCTCGTGGGTCAGAACGGCCAGTCCCTCGGCGATGATTTGGTCCCTTGAGTTCAAGACGTCGTCGCTGACCGCCTTGCCAGCACCCGTTAGATAAAGTGCGCGTGTACGTCCGTCAGTGGGATGCTCCCGGCGCTCGATCAAGCCTTCCGTGACCAGACGGTCAACAAGTCGAACCGTTCCTGCATGGGAGAGACCCACGCCCGCGGCCAGCATACCTACTGACAGGCCTGGCTTGTGCGCTAGCAG
This sequence comes from Stenotrophomonas sp. STEN023, assembly GCF_056760135.1. Taxonomy (NCBI): domain Bacteria; kingdom Pseudomonadati; phylum Pseudomonadota; class Gammaproteobacteria; order Lysobacterales; family Lysobacteraceae; genus Stenotrophomonas; species Stenotrophomonas sp. STEN023. The sequence continues at coordinate 110,279 of NZ_JBRREF010000003.1, forward strand.
TGCCAGCGCCGAGGCGGTGGGGCCTGCCTCGGGCGCACGCGAAGAACTGGCGCGAATGACGTCGTCGCTGATCATCAGCGCGAACGCCCCAAAGACATTGCGATCTTGGAGTTGAGTCATGGAGACCATATATATGTCCACCGCGCATAGACTGCAAGGGAATAGTGATGCTTTTAGGGCATCCGGGAACAGGGGCTAAGCGTATGCGTCCTGTCTTTTGTGCATATAAACAGTGAGTTGGGTGACCCCGCGGAGACCAGCCCGTCCGATGCGATTGGTATTGGCAATGCCTATCAGCTATGGACTCCTGATCCACTCCAGACACTATATGCACGCCGCATATAGATACGAACGATGACTGGACCCGTCGGAGGACGGGCGCTGGCCAGACCCCCTGCCCTCGGGAGGCCGACCACCAGGTCGGCGGATTACGCAGCCAGTTGCTAAGAGGAAGGAGGGGGCATTGCCTCCTGTACGCGGCGGAACCGGGTAACGGTTTGCTTCAGATCCGAATCAGATCAGGGCGTAGCGAGATGAGTGCGCCAAGGCGTGGCTTGTCAGGCACTTGGAAATTGCGGCGGCGCGGATGGCCTATGAGGGGCAGCGCTGAAATGAGGTCGCGCAATTATGTGCCGCTGCGCTGTCCTTAGCGTGTGAGGACTCGTGGACGCGGAGCTGCTGCCCAAGCCGCGCGTCTTGCAGGGAATCTGAACTAGCTGCCCGTTTGCCACGTAGTGACTGCCCGTTGCATCGACCAGGCGGTTGGTCAGTGACCCGTGTCTTCGCCAGCAGCGTCCGCCGTAGCGTGCGTTGTCCCGGGCTTGTGATGCGCCGGTGCGTAGATGGTGTAGAGCTGCATAGACGCTTGGCCGATATTGGAGATGTTGTGCCAGGTCCCGGCGGGCACCAGCACGCACCATCCATCGGACACCTCTTGGTCGAAGGTGAGTTCATCCTTCTGCGGCCCCATCTGGATCCGACCCCGTCCACCGTCGAGCCGGAGGAACTGATCGGTATCGGCGTGCATCTCGAGGCCAATGTCGCTTCCCGGTGGAATGGACATCAGGGTCAACTGCAGATAGCTGCCACTCCATCTCACCGAACGATAGTTCGGATTATTGATGGTCTCACTCTCGAGATCGAACGCATGGGGCGCTGGGCCCAAGTCTGGAGTCTTCACGATCTCTCGTCCCAATGAATGAAGGTGGCGCCTACTGCCCCTTTCCTTCGCAGTGCCGAAGTTTGCGGGTGCAGGAAAGATGCGCTGCGCGGAGTGCGCAGTTACCTCGCTTCCAGCAAATACGCGACAATCTCCCCTCGCTTCTTCGCGTCTTGAACTCCCCGCGGGAAAAGGCCGCCCATTCGATTTCCAGGAATAAGTTCCTTGGGCTTCTCGATATGACTGGCGAGGTTCTCTGCGGTCCAAATCACTTCGGAGCTCGACATCGCAGGGGAGTATGCGTATCCGGCTGATGTCCCGGCCTTTCGGCCCGCCACGCCTGCCAGGGAAGGGCCTATCCCGCTTTCACCTGGGGTCATTGAGTGGCAAGAGGAACAATAAATCTCGAACGTGACCTTGCCGGCTGCCACGTCGCTGTCCGTATCCTGCGCTACGCCGACGACGTCGCCGCCCGCCTCCTGCGCTCCGGCGCCGCCGTGCCTGGCGGCACCGGCTTCAGGCTCGCCGACGATGATGTCCTTTGGAACCGTTGCCTGGGCGTTGGGGCCGAGCGCCGGGTAAGCGTAGCTATATACCCAATCCGACTGCATCGCCGGAACGTGGCAACCTTTGCAATCCGCCTGGTAATTGGTCGATATCTGCTTCTTGGTGGCTGGATCAAACTCTGCCCAACCCCAACCATCACCCCACAGCGGATTCGATGGAAAGCGTTCGTTTGCATCCTTGACCATCAGAAACCACGTTTTGGTCTCATTGGCCCAGAACGCGTTACCGGTTGTATGTTTGGAGCCAACGGCCAACGTGACTTCCTTAACCAGCACGGCGCCATCAAGGAATCTGCCGGTCTCGTTGAAGTTAACCACGTCAATGGGGCGTGCATAGACGGAGTGGATGTCTGCCACTCCGCCATCACCCGTGACCGCCCAGGACCCAATGAACACAAACCCGCTTGGGAAATTGGCCGGAAACCCGATGTCTCCTGTTTTGCTGACGAAAGACGAGTACGGGTCCAGTTCCGCCTGTACGGGGTCACTCTGTTTGCACCCCCCTGTGCAAAGCAGTGCGGCGATCGCGACAATGCTCCCCGCTGCCATCCGCAAACCGATTCTGCTCATGCGACTCGCCCCCACTTCGTTCCCGCGCGCTCCCCATCCCGCGAAGAGGGCAGTCCATAACAGCCCTCTTCGCATGGACGATGCATGTCAGTTCGCAGCGACAGGCAGAGGTAGCGGGGCGAGGATCGATTCGTAGAGTTTGACGTAGACCATGTCTTCGTCGGCGTTGGCGATGTGGCAACCAGCGCACTCACCAACCGGCTTGACGGCTGCTTCCGCAAGATACGGGGGGGGTGCGTGATTGAAGTTGAAGTAGCCCCAATTGTTTGTATCCGCGAAGCGCTTGCTGTCTTTCACGGAGACATCCAGACCATTAACCGCACCTGGGAAGTAGCCGCGACCAGAAGGCAAAACGCGCGAGCCATCGGGGAAATCGCCTTTGGGATCGTCAACCAGTTGCAGTTCCTTGATCATCATCGTGCCTTCCGGCCACTTTCCGGTTTCCCGGTATGCCTTGAACGCCGCCGGCTGGACATAGACATTGTGGAATTCCGGGAAGTTCGATTTTCCATCATTCAGGCCATGCGGTGTCAAAGGAGCTCCGATGAAGACCATCTCCCGGAAATGAATCGCCCCGGCTTCTCCGGAGGCCATTTCGTTTGAGTCACGCCGCGATGGCGTGACCCGTGTTGCCGGCGTAGTACGCCGCCTCCGCTTCCGCCGGGGGTATGTTGCC
>NZ_JBRREF010000004.1:0-111631 GCF_056760135.1 Stenotrophomonas sp. STEN023
GCAGACACACCATCAGCTCGCACAAAATGCGAACACCTTCAGCAACCTCAGCTTCGCGGCTGACGCCGCTCCCACAAACAAAGCGGGAAAGCGGGAAGGCCAGAACGACAAAGGCCCGCCGATGGCGGGCCTTTGCGTTTACTGCGTGCTACGAAGAAACCGCTGACGCGATTACTTGGCTGCAGCTTCCTCGGCCTTCGGGATCGAGGCTTCGGTGGTGATGCGGACCTTGACGTCATCGCTGACGGCCGGGGCATAGGCGCCCACGCCGAAATCGCTGCGCTTGATGGTGGTGGTGGCATCGAAGCCGACCGACGGCACCTTGGCCATCGGGTGCTCGCCGGCACCGTTGACGGTCACGTCCAACACCACCGGCTTGGTGATGCCCTTGACGGTCAGGTCACCGGTCACGGTCAGCTTGTTGGTACCAGCGGCTTCAACCTTGGTGCTCTTGAAGGTGGCGGTCGGGAACTTGGCGGCGTCGAAGAAATCGGCGCTGCGAATGTGCTCGTCGAACTTGGCGGTGAAGGTGTTCAAGCCGGACAGCGGCAGGGTCACTTCCACGCTGGACTTGCCCACGTCAGCGGCGTCGTACACCAGGGTGCCGTCAGCGTTGCCGAAGTGCGCGCTCGGGTTGGAGAAGCCCATGTGGCTCCACTGCACCAGCACGTCGGTGTGGCTCGGGTCGAGCTTGTAGGTGCCGGCGGCGATCTGGATCGCAGCAGCTTCCGGGGCAGCCGGGGCAGCAGCAGCGGCATCGGCCGGCGTAGCGGCGGCATCGGCCGGCGCAGCGGCGGTGTCGGCCGGGGCGGCAGCCGGGGCAGCGGTGTCAGCCGGCTTGGAGCAGGCGGTGATGGCGGCGGCCAGGGCCAGCGGGAGCAGCAACTTGGTCATAGCGGACATGGATCTCTCCTTGGAGGTGATAGACGGGATCATTCTGGACAAGCAAGGCGTCAGCCAAGGTGACGGACGCCGCGTGGAACACTTCAACAATCAGGCAATACGCGCGGCTTCGTCGAACGAAAGCCGCGGCAGGCGCGGGAAGATGCCGGACGGGTCGCCATAGCCCAGATTGACGAGGAAATTGGACTTGATGGCGGTGCCGGCAAAAAACGCTTCATCCACCTTGGCCGGGTCGAAGCCCGACATCGGGCCTGCATCCAATCCCAGCGCGCGCGCGGCGAGGATCAGATAGGCACCCTGCAGGCTGCCGTTGCGGAACGCAGCCTCGTGGCGGCCTTCGCGCGGGCCGTCAAACCAGGCCTTGGCGTCGGTGTGGGGGAACAGGTAAGGCAGCTTCTCGTGGAAATCCAGGTCAAAACCAATGATCGCCGTGACCGGGGCAGCCAGGGTCTTGGCCAGATTGCCCTCGGACAGGGCGGGCGCCAGCTTCTGCTTGGCTTCGGCCGATTTGACGAACACGAAGCGCGCCGGGCTGGCATTGGCGGAGGTGGGTGCCCACTTCAGCAGGTCATACAGGGCGCGCAGCTGGCTGTCCTCGACCGGACGGTCCTGGAACGTGTTCTGGGTGCGGGCGGTGCGGAACAGCTGGTCAAGCGCGGCATCGTTGAAGATGTCGGACATGGAAACTCCGTGGTGAATTGGCTACGGTCGTGACATTGCACGGGTCGGCCCCGGACAATGATCACGCCGATCAGAGGCCTCAGTGTAGAGCCCTCTGGCTGTTGCAACACCCAGCCTTATTGAAACGAATTAATGCCATACGCGAAACGATCGACGCTCCCATGGACGATCACCGACGGCCGCGCCGGCAACGTGCGCCAGGCGGTGGCGTTGGCGTCCGCGCTGGCGCTGGGCGGCCAGCAGCGCCTGCAACTGCTGCCACGGGCGCCGTGGCGCTGGCTGTCGCCGCGCCTGCTGCCGGGCGCTGCGCGGGGCTTTGGGCCGCAGTTCGCGCAGCTGGCCGGCAACCCACCGGCGCTGGCGATTGGTTGCGGCCGGCAGGCGGCGGGCGCATTGCGGGTACTGGGCCAACGCGGCAGCCGCACCGTACAGATCCTCGACCCTCGTATTCCCCCGCGCCACTGGGACCTGCTGGTGGTGCCCGATCACGACCGCCTGCGCGCGGACAACGTGCTGACCCTGTTGGGCAGCCTCAACCCGGTCAGCGATGACTGGCTGGCCTGGGGCCGGGCCGCGTTCTCCAGCTTCGAGCAACTGCCAGGCCCGCGCACCGCCTTGCTGGTTGGCGGCCCCACCGATCACGCGCCGTGGCAGGACAGCGACATCCAACCGCTGTTCCAGCAACTGGCGGCACGCATCCGCGCCGAAGGCGGCAGCGTGCTGGCCACCACCTCGCGGCGCACCCCCAAACCGGTGACCGCTGCCCTGCTGCGGGCCTTCGACGACGTGCCCGGGGTGATCTGGGCAGATGGCGGCGACGGCTCAAATCCCTATGCCGGCCTGCTGGGCTGGGCCGACCGCATTGTCTGCACGCCAGACTCGGTCAACCTGCTGTCGGAAGCCTGCGCCACCCGTGTGCCGGTCGGCGTGCTGCTGGGCCAGCGCTCGCAGGAACGGATGGCGCGCTTCCAGCAGGCCTTGCGGGAGCGAGGGCGGTTGCTGGATGGGCTGGCGGCGTTTGATGCTGACTTGAATCTCGCGGTTGAGCCATTGCGCGAGACCACCCGGATTGCGGCTGAGGTGAAGCTGCGCTTGGGGTTGTGAGCGTGGTTGCTGTTGCTGCGCTGCTTCCAACTGCGGCCCTCGACCCCGGTCCTGCCAAGGCAACGACAACAGCAACCGCAGCAGCAACGCCAACAACCATGGGCAGCGCCTCCACCATTCCCCGCCCGCCAATCGCCTAGAATGACCGCTGTTTTCTGATTGGAGCAGGCCCCATGCCTTCTTTTGACGTCGTATCCGAAGTTGACAAGCACGAGCTGACCAACGCCATCGACCAGGCCAACCGCGAGCTGTCCACCCGCTTCGATTTCAAGGGCGTGGCCGCAAGCTTCGAGCAGGATGGCGAGAAGCTGATCAAGCTCACCGCGCCTACCGATTTCCAGCTCAAGCAGATGTCGGACATCCTCAAGCAGCGCCTGGCCGCGCGTAACATCGACTTCCGCTGCATGGAATTCGGCGACATCGAGACCAACCTGGGTGGCGCGCGCCAGCAGGTGACGGTCAAGCAGGGTATCGAGCAGAAGCTGGCCAAGCAGATCGCCGCCAAGATCAAGGAATCCAAGATCAAGGTCGACACCCAGATCAATGGCGACAAGCTGCGCGTCAACGGCAAGAAGCGCGATGACCTGCAGGAAGTGATGGCGCTGCTGAAGAAGGGCGACTTCGAACAGCCGCTGCAGTTCGACAACTTCCGCGACTGATGTAAACCCCTTGCAGCAGGCTCAACCGGCCTGCTGCAGCTTGCGGTACAGGGTGGTGCGCGAAATACCCAGCTGACGTGCCGCGGCGCTGAGATTGCCAGCATGCGCAGCCACCGCTTCACGTACCGCCTGTACCCCCTGCACACGCAACGAACTCGCCGCTGCCATCGCCACCGTCTGCGTACTGGCACGCGCGCGTACCGGCCCGCGCAGGTACTGCACCTGCAAGGCACTGTCCGCACGCAGCGGCACCCGATGTACCGGCCCTGCCTGCAACAGGCGGCGACGCTGGTGCACGCTGGCTTCGGCAAACACCCCGTCCAGGCGCATCAACGGCAATGCGCCGCTGCGCGGCAGGCCAAGAAGGCGCCGCGCCACGCTGTTGGCGGCACGCAGCTGGCCGTCCTCGTCCACCGCCAGCACGCCCTGTAGCGGCGTGCCCAACCAGCGCGTGTCGTGCTGCACGGCCAATAGATGGCAATCGCGCTGCTGCTGGATCAGCTGGTTCTCGATCGACAATGCGGCCTGGCGAAAATAACCACGCAGCAGTTCACTGTCGCGCTCACCGATGCCGGTGATATCCAACGCGCCCAGCACCTCGCCATCGGCGCCGTGCAGCGGCACGCTCAGGCAATAGACTTTGGAGAATTCATCGAGGTAGTGCTCGTTGCCGCGCACCAGCGCAGGTGCATCCTCGGCCAGCGCACAGGACGGCGCGGTGGTGCCGATCTCGATCTCGCGCACGCGGCGCCCGACCTGGATAGGCCGCAGTATCGCCTCATCGCCCAGACCGTGTTCGCGCTGGGCGATGATCAGGCCGTCGCGATTGACGCAGAACAGGGTCCAACGGCGACCGCCAAAGGCTGCCCATAAGTCGTCCATGTCCTGGCGCACACAGCGCGCAAGCAGGCGGTCCGCTGGATCATCCAGACGCAGCTTGCGCTGCGCCAACGATGAATACTGTGGCGCCTGTTGCGGACGCACGCCCGCTTGCCGCGAGCGCTCCCAGGAACGCAGCACGGCCGGTGCCAGTAGTTGCGCAGGCAGGCTGCCGCCTTCCGCAAAGCGCTGTCGCGCTGCTGCCAGGCGTTGCTGCTGTTGCACGAGCGTGGTGGCCATGGGCGTCCTCCAGACAACTGCGCCCAGCCTACACCCCGCTCGCTGACTGAATCGCCATCGCGGGCCAGCACGGCCCGCGATGGCTTGTTCCATCAGCCGATCTTGAGGATCGGTTTCAAGGTGATGCCCTTGGTGCTGTCCTCGGCCGCCTGGTTGATCTGCTCCAGCGGATAGAACTTGACCAGTTTGTCGAACGGGAAGCGGCCCTGCTGGTACAGCTGTACCAGCTGCGGAATGAATACCTTGGGCACGCTGTCGCCTTCAACGATGCCACGAATGCTGCGGCCGCCCAGCAGCAGGTTGTTGATGTCGAACGCGGCCTTGGTGCCCAGCTTGGGCGCACCCACCACACCGATCACGCCAAGACCGGCCAATGCTTCGATGCCCTGCTCCAATACCTCAGGGCGACCGGTCGATTCCAGCGCGAAGTCAGCGCCGCCGTCGGTGATGGCTCGCACCGCCTCGATCACATCCACCTCGCGGCTGTTGATCGTGTGGGTAGCGCCCAGTTCCTTGGCCAGTTCCAGCCGCGACGGCACCACGTCGATGGCAATGATGGTGGTGGCACCGGCCACACGCGCAGCCATCACCGCGCTCAGGCCAACCGCACCTGCGCCATAGGACGCAAAGCTGCTGCCTGCGCCAACCTTGAGCGAGTTGATCACCGCACCGGCACCGGTCTGGATGCCACAGCCCAACGGACCGAGCAGCTCCAAGGGCGCATCGACGGGCACCTTGATCGCGTTGTTCTCGCGGCTCAGTGCATAGGTCGCAAACGAGGACTGGGCAAAGAAGTGATCGTGCAGCGGCTGACCGTGCGGGTCCTGGATGGCGGTGCTGCCGTCCAGTTCACCACCGCCGAAATTCAGGCCGAAAAAGTCCTTGCAGTAGGCACCATGGCCACCGCTGCAGGGATTGCAGTGGCCACAGGCACCGTAGGTAAGCACCACGTGGTCGCCTACCTTCAGATCCTTGACGCCCGGACCCAGTGCTTCGATCACGCCCGCACCTTCGTGGCCGAGCACCGCCGGCAACGGCACCGGGTAGTACTGGTCGCGCACGATCAGGTCGGTATGGCACAGGCCGGTGGCAATCACCCGCACCAGTACCTCGTCATCCTTGGGCCCACGGATGCGGGCTTTTTCGATGGTGAACGGCTTTTCCTTCTCGCGCACCACCGCCACGGTGATGTCACGCAGTTCTGCAGATGCACTCATGGGTTTCTCCTGTTCAGAGCGGATAGGCCGGGGCTTCGCCCTTGATGGTCAGCCATTGCCATTGGGTGAATTCCTCGATGTTGGCCGGGCCACCGATGCTGCTGCCATTGCCCGAGGCACCGACGCCACCAAACGGGTTGATGACTTCGTCATTCACGGTCTGGTCGTTGATATGCAGGATGCCGGTATGCAGCTGTTCGCCCAGCTTCAAGGCACGGCCGACATTGCTGGAGACGATCGCCATCGACAGGCCGTACTCGGTGTCGTTGGCCAGCGCTGCGGCTTCCTCATCGGTATCGAACGGCACCACCACCGCCACCGGTGCGAAGATCTCCGCACGGAAGGCGGGATTGGTCTTGTCCACACCACTGAGCACGGTCGGCTCGAAGAACAGATCCTGATAGGTGCCGCCGGTTTCCAGCGTCGCGCCGGCCGCTGCGGCCTCGGCCACCACGCGTGCGGCGTGGTCGCGCTGCTGCGCGTTGATCAAGGGGCCGAGTGCGACATCGGCAAGCGCCGGATCACCGACAGTGAGTGATTGCGCTTTGGCGATGAGCTTTTCCAGGAACTGCGCATAGATGCCACGCTGGACCAGCACGCGGCCGGTGGCCATGCAGATCTGGCCCTGATGCAGGTAAACGCCCCAGGCCGTGTTGGCGATGGCCAGATCGATGTCCGCGTCGTCCAGCACGATCAGCGCGTTCTTGCCGCCGAGTTCCAGCGACACTTTCTTCAGATGCCGGCCGGCTGCTTCACCAACCTTGCGGCCAGCAGCGGTGGAACCGGTGAACTGGATCATGGCGATATTGGGATCGCTGGTCAGCGCCGCACCCGCTGCGCCGTCGCCCGGCAATACATGCAATACGCCGGCCGGCAGCCCGGCCAGTTCAAACAGGCGGGCGATCACGAAACCACCGCACACCGCCGTGCGCGGGTCGGGCTTGAGTACCACCGCATTGCCCAGCGCCAGCGCCGGTGCCACCGCGCGCATCGCCAGGTACAGGGGGAAGTTGAACGGGGAGATCACCCCGACCACACCCAGCGGCCGACGTCGCGCCAGATTCAACCGGCCCGACGCCGAGGGCAGGATCTCACCAACGCTGCGCGAAGGCAGCGCGGCGGCCTCGTGCAGGGCCTTGGTGCTCACCTTGTTCTCGAAGCCGGCCTTGAGCTTGGTCGAACCGGACTCACGCACCAGCCAGTCGATGATCTCAGCCGCATGTTCATCGGCCAGCTGTGCGGCGCGGCGCAGCACCTGCGCGCGGGCTTCATAGGGCGCATTGGCCCAGTCGCGCTGTGCCTTGGCGGCGGCGGCGGCAGAGCGCGCAACCTGCGCCGGGTCGGCCATCGCAATGCTGCCCAGCACCTTGCCGGTGGCTGGCTCGATCACGTCCTGCTGGCTGCTGCCGGCCTGCCATTGACCATCAAACTGCTTGCCCGCCCATAGCGCGGGGGGAAGAAATACCTGTTCTGCCATTGCCTGTACTCCTAGCGTGGTCTGTGCCGACATTGAATACCTGCGCCCGGCCACTGCCTATTAGCCTTCGGCAAGATCCTTGCAAGCCGCTGAAAGCATGGGAATTTCAACAATGCACGCTGTCCAGTTTGTGGACAGTGAACGCCATCGCGATGACAGCACGACGGCAACCCACGCCGAGGACCACTACAATCGCCTGCCCTGCCAGCCTGAGCGCCAGCCATGAACGAAGAAGCCGCCATCGATCCCATCGCCGTCACCCGCAACTGGGTGGAGAAGGCCGTGATCGGATTGAACCTGTGCCCGTTCGCCAAGGCGGTCTACGTCAAGCAGCAGGTACGCTTCGTGCTCAGCGATGCCAGCACGCCCGAGGCGCTGCTGGAACAGCTGGCCGAGGAGCTGGTGTTGTTGCGCGACACCCCGGCCGAGCAGATCGACACCACGCTGATCATCCACCCGGACGTGCTGGAAGATTTCCTGGACTACAACGATTTCCTCGAAAACGCCGATGCGGCGGTGGAAGCCTTGGATCTGCAAGGCATCCTGCAGGTGGCCAGTTTCCACCCGCAATATCAGTTCGCCGGTGCCGCGGCCGATGACGTCAGCAACTACACCAACCGTTCGCCCTACCCCACCCTGCACCTGCTGCGCGAAGACAGCGTTGAGCGTGCGGTGGCCGCGTTCCCGGACCCGGACGTCATCGTCGAGCGCAACATCGCCACGCTGGACAAGCTGGGCGTGGAAGGCTGGCACCGTGTCTTGGCCGGTGGTGAAGGCAACGCCTGAGAGATGACCTGTAGTGCCGAGCCATGCTCGGCAAGGGGCCTTACCAGCAATACCCAATGTAGTGCCGAGCCATGCTCGGCAGGGGCGTTACCGGTAACGCCCCTGCCGAGCATGGCTCGGCACTACATTGGGTATTGCTGGTAAGGCCCCTTGCCGAGCATGGCTCGGCACTACAGTGAGACCTAGGCCGCGCTTACCGGCAGCCATTGCTGCAGCAGTTCGCGTACGTCGTGCAGCGAGGCGGTGATGTGGTGGCCGTAGCCACGCACTTCCTCGTCCGGTTCCAGCAGGTCCGGAATCTGGATCGTGGTCATGCCGGCTGCCAATGCGGCGCGTACGCCGGTGGGTGAATCTTCCAATGCCAGGCAATGTGCCGGAGCAATGCCCAGTCCATGTGCGGCGTGCAGATAGATATCCGGCGCCGGCTTGGAATGGGCGACATCGCTGCTGGTGGCAACGAACTGGAAATACTGCAGCAAACCCGCCGCCTCCAGCTTGCGCTGGGCCAGCGGTGAACGGGTGGCGGTGGCCACCGCGCGCGGGATGTCGTGCTCGCGCAACAACTCCAGCAACTCGATGATGCCCGGGCGCAGCGGCACGCCAGCATCGACGATGTCGGCATAGCGCGCATAGGAATCGGCCAGCAGCGCGTCGGTCCGTTGCATGCCCAGCACGTCGGCCAGCTTCTGCCGGGTGGTCGCATCGGAGGAGCCAATCAAGGACAGCAGCAGCGGGCGCGGCAAGGCATAACCATGCTCCTGTGCGGTCTGTTCCAGGCAACCCATCAGCGCACGTTCGCTGTCCAGCATCAGCCCGTCCATGTCGAACACCAGCGCCTGCGGGCGGGCCAGCAATTCCATCAGGCCTGCTCTCCGAACAGCACGGCCAGATCGGCGGCATCGAGCTGACGCCATTGGCCTTCAGGCAGATCACCCAGACCCAGCCCACCAATGCGCGAACGGTGCAGCGCCTGCACGTGGTTGCCAACCGCCGCGAACATGCGCCGTACCTGGTGGTAGCGGCCTTCGTGCAGGGTCAGACGTGCAGCGCGCGGGCCCAGCACTTCCAGCTCGGCCGGCAACAAGGGCTTGTCGTCCGATTCCAGCAACAGCGCGCCGCTGGCGAACTGCGCGGTCTCGTTGCCGCTCAAATCTTCCGCCAGCTGCGCTTCGTAAACCTTGTCCAGCTTCGACTTCGGCGACACGATGCGGTGCAGCAGCTGACCGTCATCGGTCATCAGCAACATGCCCGAGGTATCGCGATCGAGACGGCCGACGCTGGACAGCACCGGATCACGGTCGCGGAAGCGCTCAGGCAGCAGCTCGTAGATCAGGCGACCGTGGTCCTTGGTCGAACAGGTGTAGCCGGCCGGCTTGTGCAGCATCAGGATCAACCCCGGCGGCGGGTCCAGCACTTCGTCATCGATGCGGATGTTGTCGTGCTCGACCTTGTCGTCGGCATACAGCACATCGCCCTGCGCATCGGTGATGCGGCCTTCGCGGAACATCTGCTGCACCTGCTTGCGACTACCGTAACCGAGGTTGGCGATGTGCTTGACCAGCTTCATGCGCGGCCCCGCGTGCCGACGATGACCTTGAAGCCATCGCGTTCGGCTGCAACCCGCACTTCACCGAAGCTCTCGGTGAGGATCTGCTCGTAGGGCAGATGGCGGTTCGCCACCATGAACAACTGCCCGCCCGGACGCAGCGACTGCGCGGCGACGGCGATGAAGCGGCGGCCGATGTCGGGCCGGTCTTCGCGCGCCGGGGTGTGGAACGGCGGGTTGGAAACAATGAAGTCGTAACGGCCATCAATGCCGGCGGTGACGTCCTGCCAGCGGAAATCCAGCTTCACCCGCTCGCCCACGTCGGCCAGGTTGTGGCGGGCCAGGGCCAGCGCGCGCGCCTCGGCTTCGTACAGGTCCAGCGCGGTGACCTTGGGGCAGCGCGCCAGTACTTCGGTCGCCAGATAGCCCCAGCCAGCGCCCAGATCGGCACCGCGCCCGGCCAGATCCGCCGGCAGCTGTTCCACCAGCAAGGCCGAGGCCGGATCAATGCGGTCCCAGGCGAACACACCGGGGCGACTCAGGAAGCGGCCATCAACGATCTTGCGCGGCGCATCCAGCGCGGCCCAGCGCTTGTGCAAGGCCTGATCGTGCTTGCCTTCGGCCGGCACCGACCAGTACGCGCGGCAGTGGTTCTTGGTCAGGGTGCCGCCCAGACCGGCCAGCTGCTGCAGGTCGCTTTCGCCGGAGCGGGCGCCTTCGTTGTTGGACTGGCAGGCGAGGATGATGCCGCCCGGGGCCAGCTTGCTCAGTGCCTGCGCAAACAGCGCGCGGGCTTCGTCACGCTGCCGCGGCGGCAGTACCAGCACCAGCGCGTAGCGTTCGTCGGATTGCTCCAACGCCTGCTCATCGCGCACTTCCCAGCCGCTGCGCTGCAGGGCGTCGGCAAACGGGCGGAAGCTCTGCGAACAGACCAGCTGCGAGGCGTCGGCGTGTTCGCGCAGCGACCAACCGTCCTGCGCGCGCAGGAACAGTACCGGCCCCTGCGGCCAGCGCAGACCAGCCTTGGAGAACGGGAGAAACAGGGTTTCCAACGGAGCGTCGTGCGGAGCGGGCATGCCGGTAATTCGTCTAGCAGGGCCGGCCATTCTACCGGGCCAGCCCGTGTCACCGGCCGCAGCCAGCTGAATGAGGGCTCGCAACCGCGATGGATCAGGGTTCGGCGGCCGGCAGGTGCAGCACCTGCAACACGCTGTCCAGCCAGATCACATGCTCCTGGCAGGCCCGCAACAGGTCTTCCAGGCGCACCGTGGCGTTCACCCCGGGCTGCTCGTTATGGTCGGCAAAGTGCTGCAGCGCAGGCTGTGCGGTGACGGTGCCGGCGACCCGACTGCCGTCCTTGAGCACCAGCATTACCCGCGCCTGCTCAGGCAATTGGCCGAGCAGCGCCTCGAGCGATGCGATGAACATCGGGTCGGAATAAACATGGGGCGCGTACAGGGGCATGGCAGCGTCCGCAGGTGAACGCCGTCACATTAGCGCTTTTTCGCGTGAAACCCGTGCAAAGAAATCAGCGCGGCAAGCGCGCGTCGCGGATCGCTGAAATCAGCTGGGTCACGCTGTACGGCTTGGCCACATGCCCCTGGAACCCCGAGGAGAACGCACGACGCCGATCATCGGCGCGGGCCAGCGCGGTCACTGCCACTGCCGGCAGCTCGTCAGCACCCACGCCCAAGGTCTGCCGCAAGGTGTGGATAAGGCCGTAGCCGTCCATGCCCGGCATGCCGATATCACTGATCAATACATCGAAGGCGGTATGCCCGCGCAGGTCGAGCAGCTCCAGCGCTTCGGTAGCGGTATTGGCGGTAACCACGGACGCGCCCTGCTCTTCCAGCAGGCGACGGATGTAGCCCAGCATGTCGACCTGGTCTTCCACTGCCAGCACGCGCAGCCCCTGCAAGGCATTGGGCACCAGCACCTGCTCGCCGATGCGCCCACGCTGTACCCGTCGACGCGGGTGGCTGACCGCCTTCTGTGCCTGGAACTCCGGCAGGCGCACGCGGAAGGTGGAACCGCGCCCGGCACCGGCACTGGCGGCCGACACGGTGCCGCCATGCAGCTCGGTCAACTGCTGGACGATGGCCAGGCCCAAACCCAGCCCGCCGTGGCGGCGGGTGGTGGTGCTGTCGGCCTGGCTGAAGCGACTGAACAGATGCTCAAGAAACTCTGGCGCGATGCCGTCGCCGTCGTCCTTGATCTGCACCACCAGATGCCCGGCCTCGTGCAGCAGGCTGACCTCGATCCGCCCTTCCACCGGGGTGAACTTGATCGCATTGGACAGCAGGTTGCCAAGAATCTGCTGCAGGCGGGTGGCATCGCCGAGTACCGGTTGCGGCAGCTCGGGCAGCTCCACCAGCAGCGTCTGCGCCTTGCCCTCGACCACCAGTTCCTGCGCGCGCACGGCTTCACGTACCTGCTCGGCCAGGTCCAGCACTTCCACTTCCAACTGCACCTTGCCCAGCAACATGCTGCTCAGGTCGAGCATGTCCGACATCAGGTGCTTCTGCGTCATCGCGCTGCTGGCGATCACTTCCATGCCACGCCGCATCGGGTGATCAGGTTCCATCCGCTGCAGTAGCAGCTCACTCCAGCCCAGCACCGTGGTCAGCGGCGTGCGCAGTTCGTGCGAAAGCGTTGCAAGGAACTCGTCCTTCATCCGCGCCATGCCTTCGGCCGCGTTGCGCGCCACGCGCTCGGCGGTAAGCAGGTCTTCGCGGGCCATTTCGACCTCGCGGCGCTCGGTGATGTCCGGGCTGTTGCCGGCCAGGCCGATGAAGCGCCCATCCGCGGAGAAGCGCGGAACCGCGTTCATTTCCAACCAGCGCCATTGCCCGTCATGCCTGCGCACACGGGTATTGGTGTGTAACTCGGTGCGATCGCCCAGCGCGGCGCGCAGCTGGAATTGGAACGAGGCGAGTTCATCGGGGTGCAATAGCCGCTGCCAGGGATCGGTGCCCAGATCCTGATCGGGATGCAGCCCGAAGAAAGTGAAGAACGCGGTGTTGACGAAACGCAGCTGGCCCTGCTCATCCAGCACCCATACCGGCATCGGCAAGCCATCGGCCAGGGCGCTGAAGCGCGCCTCGCTTTCGGCCAGCTCGGTTTCAATGCGCTTGCGGGCGGAGATATCGAACAGGAACACCGCCACCTGGTGTTTGTCCGGCCTGCCGATACGTACCGCTTCCACCGAGTACCAGCGTGCCGGTGCCGACACCTCACGCTCGAACTGGCTGATGCCACCATCGCTCAGCACCTTGGCAAAGGCCTGGAACCACTCCGCATCCATTGCCGGCACCACCTCGCTGGCGCGATGACCGGTGACATTGCTCAGCCCGGTGACCTTCTGGAAACCGGCGTTGACCTTGCGGTAGATGAAATCGACCGCGACACCGCCGTCAAACACCAGCTCGATCACGCAGAAGCCACTGGCCACCGCGTTGAATACCTCCCGATAGAGGCTGGAGCTATCCAGATCCTCTTCGTCCAGAGACAGCAACGAAAGGTGTGAGTCCGGGTTGGGAGCAGGCATTGTCGGGAAGGAGCAGGTGGCAGCAAAGAAGGAGGTGGATGCCGGGGAGTCTGGGCGATGACCGATCCACACCCCGTGATGATGAACCATCGCGCAATCCGCCGCTGCGCGCCTGGAGCCATTCATTGCAGGGTATGCGTATCGGCTTCACACTTCGCTCATCGAAGTCCCCAGGAGTACGTAATGAAAACCCTGACCATTACCGGACTTGCCCTGGCCTGCCTGCTGGCTGTCGGCGGCGTCGACGCCAAGCCGCGTACTGTTACCGACCCCGAGGCACCGCGTGCCCTGAGTGTCGAAGGCCCGGTACAGGTGCAATGGACCGATCCAAGCCAATTCACCGAACTGCGCTACAGCCGCAACCGTTGGGAAGCCGAGCGCGGCAACTGGGTGGAGACCTTGGCCGACTACCTGCGCGCGCAGGCCAGCAAGCAATTGCCGCCGGGACAGAAACTGGATGTGACCATCACCGACATCAAACGTGCTGGCGATTACGAGCCGTGGCACGGCCCGCGCCTGGATGACGTACGCGTGATGCGCGACATCTACCCGCCGCGCATCACCCTGCAGTTCACCCTGACAGACGCCAATGGCCAGGTCATCGACCAGGGCGAGCGCAAGCTGTCCGATACCGGCTACCTGCTCAACAGCAGCTTGCCCAGCAACACCGACCCGCTGCGTTATGAGAAGCGCCTGCTCAATGACTGGGTGCGGCGTGAGCTGCAGAGCGATCGAACTACGGCTGGCGTGTAAAGCGTAATTGATTGAAACGAAAAGGGCCGCATCGCGGCCCTTTTCCCCTGTAGTGCCGAGCCATGCTCGGCAGAGGCTTGCCCGATAGACCCCACCCGCAGTACCGAGCCATGCTCGGCAAAAGCGTTACCAACACTGCATCAGCAAAGAGCCAACCCCTCCCCAACCCTCCCCTCCGCCTACGGCGCAAGGGAGGGGGCAAAGGCCTTGTTCCTACAGATACACCCGCGGCGTGCGCTTTAGGCTGCACGGCAAGCGATAGGCGCTGGTATTGCAGCGCGGTGCCAACTCCGAGATGGTGGGTGCATTTCCCCACAACTGCACGATGCTGCCGCGTGCCGCCTGCGGGTGATCGGTCAGGTCCACGGTCAGCATGTCCATCGATACACGACCAATCAGTCGCCCCGGTACGCCATCGATCAACACCGGTGTGCCATTGGGTGCGAACTGCGGATAGCCATCGGCGTAGCCCATCGCAACCACGCCTACACGCGTTGGCTTTTCAGCAACAAAACGCGCGCCGTAACCCAGCGGTTCGCCGACGGCGAGTTTGCGCACCGCGATCACCCGCGATTGCAATGTCATCACCGGGCGCAGCTGCGCGGCATGCGGGCTGGGCTGCGGATACAACGGATCGGCACCGTACAGCATCAGCCCGGGGCGTACCCAGTCACTGCGCACATCCGGCCAGCCCAACAGCGCCGGCGAATTGCACAAACTGGTTTCACCTGCCAAGCCTTCGGTTGCACGGACGAAAACATCGAGCTGTTCGCGGGTACGGTTGCTGTCCAGCTCATCGGCGCGCGCCAGGTGGGTCATCAACACCAGCGGGCCGACCTGCGGCAGTGCGGTCAGGCGCGCGTGCGCGTCGCGGAACTCCTCCGGCGACAAACCCAGCCGATGCATGCCACTGTCCAGCTTCAACCAGATGCGCAGCATGGCATCGGTCTTGAACGCCTCAACCGCTTCCAGCTGCCACGACGTGGCCACCACCACCCAGAAATCGTGCTCGACGATCAGCGGCAGTTCGGCCGCATCAAAGAAGCCTTCCATCAGCAGGATCGGGCCGCGGATACCCGCCTGACGCAGCTCCAGCGCCTCTTCGATGCAGGCCACGCCAAAACCATCAGCCTCGTCCTGCAGCGCGCGGGCGCAGTTCACCGCACCGTGGCCGTAGGCATCTGCCTTGATGATCGCCAGCGCCTTGCCACCGCCGAGCTGGCGGGCCAGCCGGTAGTTGTGGCGCAGTGCGTCCAGGTCGATCAGTGCCTGTGCCGGGCGCATCAGTGCTGGCCCTTGCCGTAGCGGAAGATATCCAGGCCTTCGGTGCTGATCTGCGGCTGCTTGCCGCTCATCAGATCGGCCAGGTAACGGCCAGAGCCGGCCGCCATGGTCCAGCCGAGGGTGCCGTGGCCGGTATTGAGGAACAGGTTGCGGTAAGGCGTTGCGCCGATCACCGGCGTGCCGTCCGGGGTGGCCGGGCGCAGGCCGGTCCAGAAGCTGGCCTGCGACAGATCGCCACCGTCCGGGTACAGGTCCTTGACCACCTTCTCCAGCGTGGCGCGACGACGCGGTTCCAGCGACAGATCGAAGCCGGCCACTTCGGCCATGCCGCCAACGCGGATACGGTCCTCGAAGCGGGTGATGGCGATCTTGTAGCTCTCGTCGAGGATGGTCGAATTCGGCGCCATCGCCGCATTGGTGATCGGCAGGGTCAGCGAGTAACCCTTCAGCGGATACACCGGCAACTGCATGCCCAGCGGTGCCAGCAACTGCGGCGAGTAGCTGCCCAGCGCGAGCACGTAATGATCGGCGGTTTCCAGCTTGCCGTTGATGCGCACGCCGGTGATGCGGTCACCATCGGTCTGGATCGAGGCGATGTCCTGGTCGAAGCGGAACTCGACGCCGGCCGCTTCAGCCAATGCCGCCAGTTTGGTGGTGAACAGCTGGCAGTCGCCGGTCTGGTCCTCGGGCAGGCGCAACGCGCCGACCAGCATTTCGGTCTTGCCGGCCAGCGCCGGCTCAACCCGGGCGATGCCCTGGCGATCCAACACTTCGTAGGGCACGCCGTACTCGCGCAGCACCTCGATGTCCTGCGCGGCGGCATCGAGCTGCTGCTGGGTGCGGAACAATTGGGTGGTGCCGAGCTGGCGGCCTTCGTAATCGATACCGGTGGCGGCGCGCAGCTCGTTGATGCAATCGCGGCTGTAGTCGGACACCCGCACCATGCGCGCCTTGTTGACCGCATAGCGGGCGGAGGTGCAGTTGCGCAGCATCTGCCACAGCCAGCGGTACTGGGCGATGTCGGCGGTCGGACGGATCGCCAGCGGCGCGTGTTCTTCGAACAGCCACTTGATTGCCTTGAACGGCACGCCCGGGGCGGCCCACGGCGAGGTATAGCCGAACGACAGCTGGCCAGCGTTGGCGAAGCTGGTTTCCAGCGCCGGCGCCGGCTGCCGATCCACTACGGTGACCTCAAAGCCGGCCTGCCGTAGATACCAGGCACTGGTCGTGCCGATCACACCGCTGCCAAGCACCAGAACGCGCATTTTCATTCTCCGGACCACATCATTCCCTGCGTGCGGGGCAGCAGGGGCTAGGAACCGCGCAGTATATTCACGGCCAAGCAGTTGTTTCCCCTGTATTAGCTTGCCGAATCAGGTTAATTTCCCGTTTCGTTCATCAAAAGCAGAGCCACCATGGCCACCCGCAGCCGCGAACTGGACAAGATCGACCGCAAGATCCTGCGCATCCTGCAGCAGGAGGGCCGCATCTCCTTCACCGAGCTGGGCGAACGCGTCGGCCTGTCGACCACGCCCTGCACCGAGCGCGTGCGCCGGCTGGAACGTGAAGGCGTGATCACCGGCTACTACGCGCGGCTGGACCCCGCCTCGGTCAAAGCCAGTCTGCTGGTGTTCGTGGAGATCAGCCTGGCCTACAAATCCGGCGACATCTTCGAGGAATTCCGGCGCGCGGCGTTGAAGCTGCCCAACGTGTTGGAGTGCCATTTGATGTCCGGTGATTTCGATTATCTGCTCAAGGCACGCATCAACGAAATGGCCTCCTACCGCAAGCTGCTGGGCAGCACCCTGTTGACCTTGCCGCACGTGCGCGAATCCAAGAGCTACATCGTGATGGAAGAAGTAAAAGAAACCCTGTGCCTGCCTATCGCCGAGTAATGCCGAGCCATGCTCGGCATTGCGCCCCCTCCTTTTGGTCGCAGGCCAAGGGGAGGGTTGGGGAGGGGTCGCTTTTGGCCTTGGCTTGGAATGCTCCTGCCGAGCATGGCTCGGCACTACGCCCCCTCCCTTTGGCCGCAGGCCAAGGGGAGGGCTGGGGAGGGGTGGCTTTTGGCCTTGGCTTGGAATGCCCCTGCCGAGCATGGCTCGGCACTACGCCCCCTCCCTTTGGCCGCAGGCCAAGGGGAGGGCTGGGGAGGGGTGGCTTTTGGCCTTGGCTTGGAATGCCCCTGCCGAGCATGGCTCGGCACTACGCCCCTCCCTTTGGCCGCAGGCCAAGGGGAGGGCTGGGGAGGGGGCGCTTTTGGCCTTGGCTTGGAATGCCCCTGCCGAGCATGGCTCGGCACTACAGGTGTGCTAGCGCGTGCCTGCTGGCGGCGGCACCACCTGCTGCCCCACTCCACTGGGCACGGTGTCGTAATAGCGATTGGTGCGCGTATCCAGCACCCGGCCCGGGCTGGTCTGACGCATCTGCGGCGCCGGCTGGCCCTTGCTGTCGTAGATCGGGCGCACGGGCTGCGGCGGCTGGGTGATCGGCTTCGCCTTCGGAACCGGCTTGGGCTTGGTGACCGGTCGTGGCGGCAGCGGCCGCACATCCTCCTGCCGTGGATCGGTTGGCACCGTTGCCGGCTGCCGCGACGGCGGCGGCAGCGTGACCGGACGCGTTGCAGTCGGTGACGGTGGCTGCTGCAGCTGTGCGTGAGCGAACAACGGCACAAACGCCAGCACTGCCAGCACCAGATACGCCTTCGGTCCCATCTGCATCTCCCGTTCCTGCATGTGCTGAGCATGCGCGGGCCAAGCTTGCGCCGCCATGAATGCGCCCTTGGACTGGCCCCTGCCCGCCCCTACCATTGATACCTGCCCCACGGATGCGACGCCATGACTGCCTTCGACCTTTCCCCTCCCAGCACTGCCCAACGCGACGCCCTGATTGCAGGACTCAGCAGCGAAGAACAGCGTGTGCTGCTGCAGCACGGCACCGAGGCGCCGTTCTGTGGCGTGTTCCTGGATAACAAGCGCGACGGCGTGTACTGCTGCCGGCTGTGCGCCTTGCCGCTGTTCCGCTCCAGTACCAAGTTCGACTCGGGCACCGGCTGGCCGAGCTTCTTCGCCCCGTTCGATCCGGCGCATGTGCGCGAGATCCGCGACATCAGCCACGGCATGATCCGCACCGAGATCGTCTGCGCGCGTTGCGGCAGTCATCTCGGCCATGTATTCCCGGATGGCCCGCCGCCGACCTTTGAACGGCATTGCTTGAACTCGGTATCGCTGGGCTTTGTCGAGAATGGCCAGCCCTACCCGGACCCGCTGCAGCGTGGTGGTGCCGAGGCCCAGCCGGCAGCGTAGACAAGCGCACCACCTGTAGAGCCGAGCCATGCTCGGCTGAGGCTTTACCGTGTAGTGCCGAGCCATGCTCGGCAGAAGCATCACCAGTAGAGCCTCAGCCGAGCATGGCTCGGCTCTACAGATTTTCCGCTGACGGCCGACAACGGGATATCCCCATCCGTTGTCTGCTCCCATGCTCATCATCGTTGGCCTGCTCGTTGTCATCTTCGCTGTCCTGGGCGGCTACGTCGGTGCGCATGGCCGTCTGGCCGCGCTCTGGCAACCCTACGAACTGGTCATCATCGGCGGCGCTGCGCTGGGCGCGTTCCTGATCGCCACGCCACTCAAGACCGTCAAGCAGACCCTGCGCGCGACCGTCAGCGTGTTCAAAGGCCCGCAGTACAAGCGCCAGGACTACCTGGACGTGCTCAGCCTGCTCTATGAACTGCTCAACAAGGCGCGCCGCGAAGGCTTCATGGCGTTGGAAGAACACGTCGAGAATCCGCAGGAAAGCGCAGTATTCGCCAACTACCCGAAAGTGCAGTCCGACCACCACCTGCTGGATTTCATCACCGACTGCCTGCGGCTGATGATCGGCTCCAACATCGAGCCGCATGAGCTGGAACCGCTGCTCGAACTGGAGCTGGAAAAGCACCACCACGAGGCACTGGAACCTGCGCACGTGCTCAACAAGGTCGCCGACGGCCTGCCCGGCTTCGGCATCGTCGCCGCGGTGCTGGGCATCGTCATCACCATGGGCGCGATCGGCGGCGACATCAAGGAAGTCGGCGCCCACGTGGCCGGCGCGCTGGTCGGCACCTTCCTTGGCATTCTGCTCGGCTATGGCTTCATCGGCCCGCTGGCGGCGGCGGTGGAAGCCCGCGCCGAGCAGGACGCACGCATCTACGAATCGGTGAAGACCGCGCTGCTGGCCTGCCTGCGTGGCTACAACCCGAAGATCGCGCTGGAGTTCGCCCGCAAGACGGTGCCGTCGGCGCTGCGTCCGGGCTTCAGCGAGTTCGAGCAGCACCTGAAGTCAGTCAAGTAAGGCGCGCGCCATGACCGAGACCAAGCCAACGGTGATCGTACGCCGGGTGAAGAAAGTCCAGGGCGGCGGCCACCATGGCGGTTCGTGGAAGGTGGCCTACGCCGACTTCGTCACTGCGATGATGGCGTTCTTCCTGGTGCTGTGGCTGATGGCCGCCACCACCAAGCCCGAGCGCGCGGCGATCTCCGAATACTTCCGCAACCCCAGCCCGCTGGCCGGCAGCAGCAGTACGCCTGCACCGGGCATGGCCGGGCCTGGCGGCGCCAGCACCTCGATGATCAAACTGGGCGGTGCCACCGATGTATCGCGCGGCAACAGCAACGATCCCTTCCAGAACCAACAGGAAGCGGTGCCGACGCCAGTGCAGGAACGTGAGCGCGACAAGCAGCGCCTGGAAGCGCTGAAGCAGGAGCTGCAGGAAGCGATCAGCAAAAGCCAGGCGCTGGAGCCGTTCAAGGACCAGCTGCTGCTGGACATCACCCCGGAAGGCCTGCGCATCCAGATCGTGGACAAGCAGAACCGGCCGATGTTCGACCTCGGCAGTGCGCGCCTGATGCCGTACACCAAGACGATCCTGCTGGAGCTGTCGCACTTCATCAACCAGGTGCCCAACCACATCAGCCTTACCGGCCACACCGATACCACCGCCTATTCCACCCAACTGGGCTACGGCAACTGGGAGCTGAGTGCGGACCGCGCCAACGCGGCGCGGCGCACCTTGCTGGAGGGCGGCATGGAGGAAGTGAAGGTGGCACGCGTGGTCGGCCTGGCATCGTCGGTGCTGTTCGACAAGGCCAACCCGCAGAACCCGATCAACCGCCGCATCAGCATCGTGGTGATGACCAAGGAAGCCGAAGCGGCCGCGCTCAACGAGACCGCGACGCTGGCTCTGCCGCCGCCGAGCGCTGCCGCGGCGATAGATGTGGTGCCGACGGTGGCGGATTGAGGGCTGTGATCTTGGCTGCGAGCTGACGGCCTTACCCCTCCCCAACCCTCCCCTTGCGTGCGGCAAAGGGAGGGGGCTGTTCCTGCAATCTGCCGAAATCCCGCCGTCGCCAAGCTTCTGCCCTCCCTTTCGCGCAGCGATGGGGAGGGTTGGGGAGGGGTAAGCTTTGCCCAATCAAACGCCAAACCGGCTTGGCGCCTACAATAGGCGTCGTTTTCACTAAGCCGAACCTCATGTCCAAGCTCTCCAAAGCCAAGCGCGACAAGCGCAAGAAGCAGGCCCCGCGCCGCCCGTTCGCCCGCCTGAACGCCCAGCAGCAGGTGCAGAACCACGCCG
This sequence comes from Stenotrophomonas sp. STEN023, assembly GCF_056760135.1. NCBI lineage: Bacteria > Pseudomonadati > Pseudomonadota > Gammaproteobacteria > Lysobacterales > Lysobacteraceae > Stenotrophomonas > Stenotrophomonas sp. STEN023. The sequence goes on from NZ_JBRREF010000004.1 coordinate 20,691, forward strand.
TGCTGGTAAACGAAGAAGGCCAGGTCGTGGCCGCCATCGGCCTGCAGGGCAACGAATGGCTGCTGGCCATCGGTGGCCAGACCATGGGCAATGCCGACAATCCCGTGCCGATGCTGGCCATGCTCAAGCACCTGGCCAATGTGCAGGAAAAGGAAGGCCGCAAGGTCACCCTGGAATACTCCGCAGCGCTGCAGCAGATGATCGACGACCTGGCCGCCGACGAAGGCAAGACCGCCGACGATTACCTGGCCGGCCTGGTTTCCGAGTTTGAAGGCATCGAAGGCGAAGAAGCTGCGGAAGCAGCTGCTGATGGCGTCGCAGACGACGCCGTCGCCATTGCCGAAGAAGTGCCGGCCGACGACGACAAGTCCAAGGCCTGAGTCCAGGCTGGACGTGACGGTCTATATCGACGATGCGGTCCATCCCTGGCGCGGCGAGCGTTGGGCGCATCTGATGGCCGACACCTTGCCCGAGCTGCATGCGCTGGCGCAGCAGCTCGGGATTCCACGCAGGGCCTTCCAGAACCGCCCCAGCGGCGTGCACTACGACGTGCCTGCACCATTGCGTGAGCAGGCAATCATGCTGGGCGCGCACGCAATATCGCGGCATACCGATCGCGCGCAGATGCGCCGGGTGATTGCCAATGCGCGGGCGTTGTACCAGCCCTGACCAGCGGTTTGTAGGAGCGCCGTAAACCGCGAAGCACCGGTTCCGTCAGGTCATCGGCGCGCAGATTACTTCCTTGATGTCAGCTTCGCGGCTTACGCCGCTCCTACAAAAGCTTGCTCAGAACGGGTCGCTGCCCGGGCGCACTTCCACACCCAGCAACGAGCACAGCGCCAGCATCGCTTCGTCGTCGCGGCTCAGCGCCACCCAGCCGGCATAGGCATCGCCACCGGTATTCCAGTTCCAGACCGTGTAGCCGTGCTCGCGCAGGCGGTCATGGGCGGTGGTCATCAGCGTTGGCACGTCGAGGTCGTCGGTGAAGTCCTCGTCGTCGAAATCGCCGCCCCAGGCGATGTCCAGGTTCCAGCGCACGGCCATCTCGTTCAGCGCGGCGACGAAGGAATCGGTGTCCTTCCAGTCCACGTAGAAACCTGAACGCCAGTCGATGGCGTCCTTCAGGTCCCACAGCCATTGCTCGTCGGTGGCGTCTTCCTCGTTACCCGCGCGCGCCTCGCGCCAGGCATCGAACTGCTGCAGCGCTGCGTCCTCGTCACCGGGGTTGATCAGCCACAGCAGGTTCCAGACCCGCGCCGGATGGTCGTCTTCGTCGAAGTCCGGTTGCAGTTCGTCAGAGTCTTCGTAATCGGCGCTGTTGTCTGGCATGGGGCGGTTTCCACTACGTAATGGCGCGCATTTTGCCGCTCCCGGGCCGTCAACGGAAGCCATCAGAAACCGAAGCGGGGGCCGCAGCGGTTATCCTGTGCGGCAGAAGTCGGCCACGGTGGCCTGCACCCAAGAATCACGATGAGCGATACCCCTCCCGATCATTTGGCGATCAACCCGCAGAGTCCATTCCACAATGCTGAAGCCCTGCAGCGTGGCGTTGGCGTCCGTTTCAACGGCATCGAGCGCGATGACGTGGAAGAGTATTCCGTGCAGGAAGGCTGGATCCGCGTGCAGGCCGGCAAGGCCCGCGACCGCCGCGGCAACCCGATGACCTTGAAGATCAAGGGTTCGGTTGAGCCGTATTTTCTTGAGTTGAAGAACGTTTGAGAGCTTAAGAGCCTGCCCTCACCCCAACCCCTCTCCCGCGAGCGGGAGAGGGGCTAAAGCGGGATTGCTTGCGCTCTGAAAGCCCCTCTCCCGTTTACGGGAGAGGGGTTGGGGTGAGGGGAAGCTCCTAGCTAAAGAACCTCCAAACCACCCTCAATCCCGCTGCCGTGTCTCCAGCAGATCCAGATTACGGATCATCTTGCGCGCGATCTCATCCGATACCTGCCCGCGCCGGGTCAGCCGGAACAGCTCCTCGCGCTCAGCATTCAAGCCGGCCGTGCGCAGGCTGCGATAGGCCTGCTCCATGCGCCGCACCTTCTCCGGGTCTTCATCCGGCCCCTGCCCTTTCTCCAGATTGCGCTGGTACAGCAGGCTCACCCGTGCCGCGGCATCGTTGAGCAGTTGCACGGCGCCGGTCGATTGGCCCTCGACCAAGCCCTGCCGGGCTTTCTCAACCGCCGCCAAGGCCGCCTTGGAGGAGGCCCTGCGGGCAAGGTCTTCCTCGCGCCGGCTGTCGTCGTCCTTGGGCAGCTCCAGGCCCTTCAGCAGACGCGGCAACATCAGGCTGGCACCGACCAGCGATACCAGGATCACTGCTGCGGCCAGGAAGATCACCAGATCGCGCGCCGGGAACGGCTCACCGCCGGGCACCATCAAGGGCAGCGTCAACACACCGGCCAGGGTAATCGCACCGCGCACGCCAGCCACCGACATCGCCAGCACCACCCGCCATGAGGTACTGGTGGTTTCTTTTTCGCCACGCATCCGCGCCCGCAGCAGGTTCCAGCGCAGCGACAGCCATACCCATATCAGACGCAGCACCACCAGCACGGCATTGATCGCCAACACGTAAACCAACAGCCACCACGCGCTGTGATGGCCGGTCTCCGACATCGTCTCGATCGCGCGCTCGACAATCCCCGGCAGCTGCTCGCCCAGCAGCACGAAGATGATGCCGTTGAAGCTGAACTGCACCATGTTCCACACCGCGTTGCGCTGCACGCGCATGCTGCCGCTGATACGGCCGGTCAGCTCCACGTAACTCATGGTCACGCCGGCGGCCACCGCGGCGAGGATGCCCGATGCGTGCAGTTCTTCCGCCAACAGGTAGGCAGCAAACGGAATCAGCAGGTTGACCAGCAACGCGGCGCCAGGCTCCTCACCGAAGCTGCGCCACAACCAGCGCTGGAAGGTGGACACGCTCCAGGTCACCGCCACGCCAATTGCCAGGCCGGCGAAGGCGACCCACAGGAAGGTCAGCGATGCCTCGGCCAGCGAGAACGAACCGGTCATCACCGCCGCCACCGCGAAGCGGAAGCAGACCAGGCCGGAGGCGTCGTTCAACAGCGACTCGCCTTCCAGGATGTGCATCAGCCGCTTGGGAATCGGCACGCGTGAGGCAATCGCGCTGACCGCCACCGGATCGGTCGGCGAGATGATCGCCGCCAGTGCGAACGCCACCGCCAGCGGCATCGACGGAATCATCCAGTGGATCAGCAGGCCGGCACCGAGCACGGTGAACACCACCAGCCCGAACGCCAGCTCCAGGATCGCGCCCTTGTCGCGGAACAGGCCCTGCTTGGGGATGCGCCAGCCGTCCAGGAACAGCAGCGGCGGCAGGAACAACAGGAAGAACATGTCCGGCTCAAGTGCGTGACCGCGATTGAACACGCCCGCAATCAGCGCGCCCAAGCCGATCTGCACCAGCGGCAACGGCAATGAGAAGGGGAGGATTCTTACCAGATAGCCACTGGCGACAACCGCCACCAGCATCGCCAGAACTACTTCAATCGTGTGCATGCCCGTTCCACGGATTCACTACCACGACAGCAGGCTGCCGACACTGGCAGTGGCGGATGAATACAGGGAAATTACCACAGCAATCACACGATGCTGATACCGATGTCCATGTTCATTGATTGCAGTTGCATCACCCGCGCAAACCGCAACTGCCGGATCGACAGTCCGCATACACCGATGTATTTGGAACGAAGTGACCCAGCGTAACCCGGGTAAGCGCAGCGCCCCCGGGATAGTTGGGTCACGGTCTGAAAGAGCGGTAGATCCCTGCTCCCGCGCGCATAGTTCCCGGGTGCGCTGCGCTTACCCGGGCTGCGGCACTGTCACCGGCAACCGCCATCACGTCCCGCCATCAAAGCGGTAGATGTCCATGGCCAGGAAGCCCATGTCGATACCGGCATCAATCCGCTGTGCGCCGAGCTGCTCGCTGCCAGCCGCGCCCATCGCGAAATACAACGGCAGCAGGTGCTCGTCGGTGGGGTGTGCCTGCGCTGCGAATGGTGCCTGCCGGCGGTAATCCAGCATGGCCGGCACGTCGTTGGCCTCCAGCTTCTGTTCCACCCACTGGATGAAGGGACGCACATAGGGCGCCTCCTTGCCGTCCTGGTAATTGCGCCATTCGTGCAGGTTGTGGGTGATGCTGCCCGAACCGATCAGCAGCACGCCCTGCTCGCGCAACGGCGCCAAGGCGCGGCCCATCGCGAATTGATGCGCTGGCCCAAGCGACGGCTGGATCGACACCTGCAACACCGGGATATCGGCCTCCGGATAGAGATAGCGCAGCGGCACCCAGGCACCATGATCGAGCCCGCGCTGCGGGTCGATGCCAGGCTGCAGGCCGGCTTCGGCCAGCCGCTGGGCCACGTCCTGGGCCAATGCCGGTGCGCCCGGCGCCGGGTATTGCAACTGATACAACTCGTCCGGGAAGCCACCAAAATCATGGATGGTTTCCGGCTGTGCTGCCACCGACACCCGTGGCGTACGCCCCAGCCAGTGCGCCGAGGCCATGACGATGGCCCGCGGCCGCTGCATCCCGGCAGCCAGTTCGGCCAGGCGCGGGCCAACCAGCCCCGGCTGCAGGGCGGTCATCGGTGAACCATGCGAGATGTAGAGGGAAGGCAGCGTGCTGCTCATCGTGAACTCCCTGACGGGGTTTGGAGAGTGCACAGGTTATTGCCGGGAGCGCCGGCAACAAATAATCTCGACGACAACGTTTTATTGCGGAAACGGAAACAATGGACACCATCGATGCCATGCGGGTGTTTGTCACGGTGGTCGAGCGCAATGGCTTCAGTGCCGCCGCCGACGCCCTGGACATCTCCACCGCCGCCGTTACCCGCCAGGTCGCCGCGCTGGAGAAGCGCCTGTCCACCCGCCTGCTCAACCGCACTACCCGCCGGGTCAGCCCAACCAGCACCGGCGCCGCCTATTACCAGCGTTGCACCCAGCTGCTGGCCGAATTCGATGAACTGGAAGCCTCGGTCGGCGCGCAGGCGCTGCAGCCGTCCGGGCGGCTGCGGATCAACGCGCCGGTCAGTTACGGCATTGCCCGGCTGGGTGCGCTGCTACCGGCTTACAGCGCGCGCTACCCGCAGGTGGAACTGGATCTGCAGCTGTCGGATCGCCTGGTCGACATGGTCGAGGAAGGCTACGACCTGGCCATCCGCATCATCCGCCAGCCAGCGCCCAACCTGATTGCCCGGCACCTGGGCCAGGTCCGCATCCGCCTGTGCGCGGCGCCCTCCTACCTGGCCCGACGTGGCACACCAGCCACCCCGCAGGATCTGGCCAGCCACGAATGCCTGACCTACACCTACTCGGCCGCTGGCGAGGCACTGCAACTGCTTGGGCCCGAGGGTGAGGTCAGCATTCCCGTGCAACCCCACCTGCGCGCCAACAACGGCGAGGTACTGCGCGAGGCTGCCATTGCCGGCATGGGCATTATTGCCCAGCCCGATTTCATCATCGACCAGGCATTGGCCGACGGCCGCCTGGTGCCGGTGCTGCCGCAGTGGGAAGTGCCATCGATCGGTATCTATGCGGTCTATACCAGCCGCAGCCATCTGGCACCCAAGGTGCGCAGCTTCATCGACTATCTGGTCGAATGCCTGGACGAAGACGCCGCCCGTTCAGCGTGAACGGCTGTCTTCAAGCATCGTCAGCACCTGTTCCAGCGGCATTGGCCGGCCAAGCAGGAAGCCCTGTACCTGGTCGCAACCATGCGCGGCCAGCCAGCGTCGCTGCCCTTCGGTCTCCACGCCCTCGGCAATCACCGACAGGCCCATGCTGTGGCCGAGCGACAGCAGCGCGCGGCAGATGGCGGCGTTGCGCGGATTGCTTTCAACGTCGCTGACAAAGCCACGGTCGATCTTCAGCGAATCCAGCGGCAGATGCTGCAGGTAGGACATGCTGGAGAAGCCGGTGCCGAAATCATCCAGTGCCACGCCCACGCCATTGGCATGCAGGTGGCCAAGGGTCTGCAGTGCCTGGGTTGGATTGCGCATCAGCACGCTCTCGGTGAGTTCCATCTGCAATGCGCCACGGGCCAGGCCGTGGTCCTGCATGGCACGACTGAACTCGCCGACCAGATCGCTGTTGAACAACTGCACCGCCGACACGTTCACCGCGATTGGCAGGTGCTGCCAGCCCGCTGCGGACAACTGCTGCTGCGCGCGTGCGGCGGCGTGTATGACCCAGCGGCCGAGCGCGATGATCAAGCCGGTGTCTTCACACAACTGGATGAAGTCGGCCGGTGGGATGAAGCTGCCATCGGCCTGCGGCCAGCGCAGCAAGGCCTCCAACGCCACCGGACTGCCCTCGGAGGCATCCAGGATGGGCTGGAAGTGCAGCAGGAACTCGCCACGATCGATGGCGATATGGATGCGCCCGGCCAACTGCAGGCGCTCGGTGTAATGCGCCGCCATGCCGGTATTGAAGTGCTGCAAGGCAGTGCCGGTCTCGCGCGCGGCATGCGCCGCCTGTGCGGCACGGCCGAGTACCTGTTCGGCCAGTTCGCCATCCAGCGGACAGCTGGCCACGCCGACGCGCGCTTCCAGCTGGTGGTAGGTGTCGCGACCGCGGATCGGCTCGGCCACCGCGGCCATCAGCGCATCCAGCGCCAGCTGCGGATCACGCTCGCCCTCAATGGCCAGCACGAAGTCCTCGGCCGGCTGGTGCGCCAACAGGCCGTAGCGCGCGGCGAGCCCGCCCAGCCGCACCGACACCGCGCGCAGCGCTTCCTCACCAGCATCACGGCCGAGGGTATCGGTGATCATCTGCAGGCCACGCAACTGCACGTGGGCGATGGTGTAGCCGCGGCTGCCGGCATCGAGCCGCTCGGACAAGGCCCGCACCGTGAGCAGGCCGGTACCGGCATGGTGGCTGGCGCGGTAGGCCAGTTCGTTCTCGTAGCGCAGGCGCTGGCTTACATCCTCGGCCAGCACCAGGCAGGCATTGCGGCTGGCAAATTCCAGCTTGGCGAAGTGCCCCTGCACATGGAAGGCACTGCCATCCTTGCGCAGGTGGGTGCTGACCTGCAGGCCCAGCAGTTCGCCGCTCAAGGCGCGCCCGGCGCTCTGGCGGATCTCATCCCATTCCGCCGCCGGACGGATATCCAGGATCGACATCGCCAGGAATTCCTCGCGGCTGTAGCCGTACTGGTCGATCGCCGCCTGGTTCACTTCCAGGAAGCGCAGGGTGACCAGATCGAAGATCCAGAACGGTGCCGGATTACGGTCGAACACCAGCCGGAACTGGCGCTGCGCCTCCTGCGCGCGCGCCTCGGTGTTGACCCGCTCGCTGATATCCACCACCGCGCCGGCCAGGCGCTTGCGGTCACCGACATCGTCGACAAGCTCACCGCGTGCGGACAGCCAGCGCAGCGAGCCGTCGCCGCCGCGCAGACGGAACATCGCGTTCAAGGCGCCCTTGCCCGCCAGCGCCCGCATCAACATGTCCCGCAGCCAGTCGCGGTCTTCCTCGTGTACCCGCTCCAGGAAGCCATCCAGCGAGGTGCTGCGCCCGGACAGGCTCAACATCTGCTGGGTCAGCGCCGACCAGTACACAATCGGCCTTTCGCCGTGGATGGACCAGGTGCCGACCTTGCCGACTTCATGCGCGAGCGCCAGCTCGGCATTGCCAGCCTGCAGCTCATCGCTGAGCTGCTGCTGGTGCCGGGTGCTGCGGTCAACCCGGTACAGCAGGTAGCCGAAGCCAAGCAGATACAGCAGATAGATACCGATCGACGCATATAGCAGCAAGTACCAGCCGGCCATCACCTCGCGGTAGGACAGCGCCGCGTACAGGCTCAGCGGGAAATCCATCGGTACGCTGACTGCTGCGATGCGACGCTCACCATCGTATGGACTGGTTACCACCCCCTGCTCCAGCACCGTTGGCGATGGCGGCAGTACCCGCATCGGACGCGGCAAGGTGTTGCCAACCAAGCGGCCAGGGTCGCGGCTGTGGGCCAGCAGCTGGCCATAGCGGTTGCCAATCGAGGCGGTGCCATCGCGCCCAAGGTCCAAGCCACTGACCACTTCCTGGAACGCGCCCAGCCGTACCCGCGTCAGCAGCCATTGGCCCGGTTGCACCTGCAAAGCTGCGCGCAGCACCCAATGCTTGTCCGGCATCTGCTCCAGGGCACCGAGATAGAGGCCACCATTGAGCAGGCGGTTTTCCGGAAGCACCCAGTTCTGCAAGGTCGCATCACCCTCGCCGGACGACAGCGGCGCACCGTGATCGTCCACCAGGGTGATGGACGCCAGGTCCTGGTTGCGCTCCAGCACACCGCGCAGGCTGGCCTCAAACAAGGCAGGTGCCTGATCAGGCACCTGTCGATAGAACTCCCGGGTGTCGCTGGCAGTGCCGCGCAAGGCGCGTTCCCAGGTCACCAGCTGCGCGCGCAGCAGGCGGTTGCTGCCACTGGCCAAGGCCGTCGACTGCCGCTGCGCGGCCTCGAGTCGGCTGTTGCGGTCGTTCCACAACATGCTGATCAAGCCACCCGCCAACAGCAACGCCACCGCCACGCCGGCAATGATCATGACCCGCAATGGATGCGCAGGTGTCCGAGTCACCGCTGGGCCCAACGTATCGGTAGATGGTCAACTGGCATTGCGTATGTTGGTCCTGGCATCACTACAACTAGGAGCCGGCAGGTGGGGACCTGCAGCGGCCGCATGCGAACACCACATACTCAACGCTGCCGATGTCTCCCCAGACATCATCTGCAGCGCGTTCGCTCAAGCATGCAGCACAACCACCGTCGGCGTGAAGAGTGCGTGACCAATTTTCTCGCATTCCCCGCACTTGTGCACATCCGTCAAGTGCCAGAATCGATATCTTTGTGAACGCGGTTGGAGGTCTAGACTTGTCATACCCATCCTCTGGATACCGTCATGGCTTTGCAACGTTCTCTCCTGGTACTGGCAATCGGCGCCGCGCTCGCGCTCAGCGGCTGCGCCAAAGATGCAGGCGCGCCTGCTGCTGATACCAGCGCAACTTCCAAACCCGCCGCCACTGCAGCCAAACCGCAGCTGGGCAGCTTTGGCTTTGATGCCGACGGCATGGACCGCAGCATCGCCGCCGGTGACAACTTCTTTGACTTTGCCAATGGCCAGTGGGTGCAGCGCACCGAGATCCCTGCTGACCGTTCAAACTATGGCAGCTTCAATGTGATCGCCGAGAAAACGCTGGCCGACACCCGCGCGATCATGGAAGAAGCCGGCAAGGCCGACGCTGGTGAAGTCCGCAAGATCGGTGACTATTACGCCGCGTTCATGGACGAAGCAGGCATCGAAGCCCGCGGCATCGCGCCGGTGCAGCCTGCCCTGCAGGCCATTGCCGGCATCGCCGACAAGCCAGCATTGGCCAAGGCGCTGGGCGCCAGCATGCGCGCCGACGTGGACCTGCTCAACGCCACCAACTTCTACACCCCGCACCTGTTCGGCGTCTGGGTCTCGGTGGATCTGCTGCAGCCGGACCGCAACGCGCCCTACCTGGTGCAGGGCGGCCTGGGCATGCCGGACCGCGACTTCTACCTGCAGGACGGCCGCATGGCCGAGCTGCGCGGCGCCTACCAGGCCTATGTTGCCAAACTGCTTGAGCTGTCCGGCGACAAGGACGCGGCTGCCAAGGCGGCGCGCATCGTCGCGCTGGAAACCAAGATCGCCCGCGCCCACGCTACCCAGGAAGAGACCAACGACGTGCAGAAGGGCGCCAACGCCTGGAAGCAGGCCGATCTGGCCGGCAAGGCCCCGGGCATGGATTGGAATGCCTTCCTGGAAGGTGCCAAGCTCGGCGCGCAGCAGGATTTCATCGTATGGCAACCCAAGGCAGTGGCCGGCCTGTCCAAACTCGTCGCCAGCGAACCGCTGGACGTATGGAAGGACTACATGGCCTTCCACGCGCTGGACGAGGCCGCCGCCTACCTGCCGAAGGCCTTTGCCGACGCCAGCTTCGCCTTCCACGGCACCACCATGAGCGGCACCCCGCAGCAGAGTGATCGCTGGAAGCGTGCGGTGGCCGACACCAATGGCGCCGTCGGCGAGGCGGTCGGCAAGATCTACGTCGAGCGCCACTTCGACGCCAACACCAAGGCGCGTGCCGATGAGATGGCCAAGAACATCATCGCCGCCTTCGCCAAGCGCATCGACGCATTGGAGTGGATGTCACCGGAAACCAAGGCGCACGCCAAGGCCAAGGTTGCCGGGCTCAAGGTGGACATGGGCTACCCGAGCAAGTGGCGTGACTACAGCGCGTTGGAAGTGAAGCGTGACGATGCGCTGGGCAACGCCGAACGCGCCTCGTTGTTCGAGTACCAACGCAGCATCGCCAAGCTCGGCCAGCCGGTCGACCACAGCGAATGGGCGATGCTGCCGCAGACCATCAACGCGATGAACGTACCGCTGGAAAATCGCCTGGTGTTCCCGGCAGCGATTCTGCAGCCGCCGTTCTTCGACGGTGCTGCTGATGATGCGATCAACTACGGCGCTATCGGTGCGGTGATCGGCCACGAAATCAGCCATGGTTTCGACAATGCTGGCGCGCTGTTCGACGAAACCGGCAAGCTGCACAACTGGTGGACGGCGGACGACCTGAAGAAGTTCAACGCTGCCGGTGATGCGCTGGCGATGCAGTTCGACAGCTACGAGCCGTTCCCCGGCGTGCACGTCAATGGCCGCCTGACGCTGGGCGAGAACATCGCCGACGTCGCCGGTCTTGGTACTGCATATGACGCGTATCGGTTGTCACTGCAGGGCAAGCAGGAGCAGACGCTGGAAGGCTTCACGCCGGACCAGCGCTTCTTCCTTGGCTTTGCCCAGGCGTGGCGCAGCAAGGCACGTGAGCAGGCGCTGCGTAATTCACTGCTGACCAATGTGCATGCACCAGGCCAGTTCCGTGCGTTGACCGTGCGCAACGTGGATGCGTGGTACCCGGCGTTCGAGGTCAAGGAAGGCCAGAAGCTGTATCTGGCACCTGAGAAGCGGGTCAAGGTCTGGTAAATGGCGTTGCGCTCCCTCCCTTTGGCCGAAGGCCAAGGGGAGGGCTGGGGAGGGGTGCGCTGTTTGGTTGGAGGTAGTGGCGCGCCCAGCGCCGGCAGAGGCGGTGCCCCAATACACCCCCCCCCCCCCCCCGCGGGGCCACCCCCCCCCCCCCAAGCGAACGGGGGGGGCTGGTGGGGGGGTCGGCGGCGCCGCGCCCGCCTCCGCTGGCGGCGCCCCACCCCCCCCCCGCCCCCCCCCGGCCCCCCCACTACGCCCCCTCCCTTTCGCGAAGGGGAGGGTTGCGGAGGGGTAGGGTTTTGCTGCCAAAGCCCCTGCCGAGCGTGGTTCGGCATTACGCCGGATCCGGCCACCGCAGAAGCAGCGCAGGCTCCTGCCCTACCCGCTTGCAGGCACGGGTCGAAATGCCATCGTTCAAGGCAATCCGGAACAACGGCGCCACGCTGCGCAGTACGCGCGCTGCAACCACCGACTGCAGCTGTTGGCCACGACTGCGGCCGAGCAACTGCACCGCCCATTCCGGCAACAAGGCAGCACCGGCAGCAAGAAACACATCGCGCGACACGCCCGGCAACGGCACCGGCAAGCGCACTTCACTCAGCACCTCAAGCACTTCGCGCGAGCGCTCATCCATGCTCAGTTGCGACTGCTGCGCCTGGAAGTACTCACGCACCTGCGCCTCGCTGGCTGGCACATCACGCGCGCCCAAGGCCTCGGCAACGCGCCGGTACTCGTCGTAATAACGGTCAGCAATGGCAGCAGGCACCTCCCGGCAATAACGTCGGCAGCCTTCGAGGAAGCCATAGGCCTCGGTGACATGCACCCAGGTCAGCAGCTGCGGATCATCGGCAGCATAGCCACGACCATCCGGCAGCGTGCCCACTACCTGCGCATGAATACGCCGCACCTTGGCGATCAGCTTTTCGACCTCGGCCGCTGGCGCATAGCTGGTTCCGGCCACAAAGCTGGTGGTGCGACGCAGCCGCCCGACCAGGTCTTCACGGAAGTTGGAGTGGTCGTACACGCCGGCCAGCGCGCGTGGATGCAGCAACTGCAGCATCAGCGCGCATAGCCCGCCGGCCAACATGCCGGGAAACTCGGAATGAATGCGCCAGGTGACGCTGCCCGGCCCGAACCAGCCCGGGTCAGCCAGCGGCGCGTCGTACTCCACGCCATTCTGGTTACGTGGAAAGGCGTCCAGCACCCAGCGACGGATGTGGGCGGTGGCGGCGGCGGAGACAGGGCTGAACAGGGATGACATGGCGCCTATCGTACCGTTCCAGCTGCGCAGCTGGCTTGCAGGAAGCGTCGATCCGGCAGCCGTACAGCCACCGTCAAGGCCGAGGGGAGGCTGCGGCCATCCCATGTGCAAATGCAGCAGGAAATTGCACGAAAGCTGAAACGTCCTTCGGCTTGGACGATGACGCAGCGCAAAAAATCCATGCTGTCACGCTGCTGCGGCCGACAGTGCCGCTTGATTCTTCGCACCGCCCCCATTGCCAAGTCCGACGAAAGTGCTAGAACTGAGCCTGCCTGACCGCACCAACCTGCATCCGTCGCTCGTTCCAGCAAGTATCTGCAAGGAGCTCAACATGATCGCACTGTTCAAAGGTTTGGGATTGCTGCTGCAAGACAACGAGCTGTACAACAGCCCGTTCGAGAAACAGGTCGATCATTGGAAAAACCTGAGCGATCAGCAGATACGCGAGGAAGTGTCGGTGCTGGCCAAGGCCAAGTGCCAGTGGCTGATGGCCTCGATCGTGCTGTGGCAGGCATCGTCACTGCTGATCCTCGGGCTGATCACCAATTATCTGTGGCGCGACGACTTCCATATCACCTTCACCCGCATCGTGATCGTGCTCGGCTCCTGGGTGTCGATCCTGTTCGTGATCTGGTTCATGGCCAACATGTTCGATCACACCGCCGGCTTCGAGCGCTGGATGAAGGCCTTCAACAGCCGCGCCCGCATCAGCTCCGATGCCGACAGCGTGGACGAAGTGGCCGAAGCGCTGGAGATGGCCGAGCATTATCCGGAAGTGCTGGATTACAAGCAGGCCGTCACCAGCACCCGCGAACTGCGCCATGAAGACGTGCGCATCATGCGCGAGCTGGGGCGCATGCGGCAGCATTCGGAACTGGTCGGCAAGCTCAACCACATTGGCGATGATGGGCTGCGATTGCAGCCTGCATTCTGAGCCCACCCGCTTTGTCGCTGCACATCGCCGCGCTTGGTCGCGGCGATTTTTTTTGCACGCGCCAAAGCATCGCTCTTCCCCGCTCCGCGCACGATCCCGCCATTAGCCTACTTCTGCAGAGTCACCTGCTGCGAATATCCCGCCGGCAGACCGTGCATCTGGCGGGTGGAGCCAACCACAACGACAAAGTCACCCAGAGCCTCGCGGCGACAAAGCTGTGCATCGGTGGCACCACTGCAGTGCTCACGGTACAGCTGGTAATTGCAACGCCCACTATCACTTTGCAGGCACTGGAAGCGGCTGACGCCGTTGACCACGGTGGTGCGGCTGAGCAGGCTCTGCTCGCCACTGATGCGGGTCACCGAGGTCTGCCCCGGTGTCTCATGGATGCCCAGCATCGACAGCAGGCTGCCGATCAGAACTGTCAGGTAATGCATGGCAATACTCCGGCAAGCTTGGCGGCATCACATGCCGCGGAACAGACTCATGAAGGGTTGGCTGACCACCAGCGTTTCACTGCGCTGTTTCAGCCGCAGTACGCCGCGGCCGCTGTCATCGCGGCTAACCGCTGCTACCGCTTTCATATTGACGATGGTGGCGCGGTGGATCTGGCGGAAGCTGTTGGCATCCAGGGCGGCGGTCAGTTCGCGCAGCGAGCTGCGCAGCAGCAGTTCTTCCTCGGCAGTGACCACCACGGTGTATTTGCTGTCGGCGCGGAAATACAGCACTTCGTCCAACATCACCAAGCGGGTTTCGCGGCCATTGCTGGCGGTGATCCAGGCCAGCGGTGGTGCTGCCAATGGCGCGGCGGGCTGCCGTGCAAGCTGCTGTAGCAGGCGCTCCAGCACACCCGGATCGGCATTGCCGCTCTGGCGCCTGGCCAGTACGCGCTGACGGGTGGCCAACAGGCGCTCATCGCTGACCGGCTTGAGCAGGTAGTCCATCGCGCCCTGTTCGAACGCACTGATCGCGTACTGGTCGTAGGCGGTGACGAATACCACTTCGGTCAGCGGGCTCAGCTGCTGCAGCGCGCGGGCAACGTCCAGGCCGGTGATACCAGGCATGCGGATGTCGAGGAAGGCAAGGTCGGGCTTGTGCGTTTCCAGTGCTTCCAGAGCGGCGGCACCGTCTTCGCATTCGGCGACGATGTCGAGCTCAGGCCACAAGCGCTGCAGCTGGGCGACCAGCGCCTGACGCAGCAGCGGTTCGTCTTCGGCGATGAGTGCTTCAAGATGCACGGGGCAGCTCCGGGATGTTCACTGTTGCCTGCGCCGGCGCATTGTTCACCGGTGCGGCTGTCGGTACAGCAGCGACTACCGGCGGCGGTGATGCAATGCGCTTGGGCAGGCTGATGGTGGCGGCCATGCCGCTGGGGAAGTTGGAGACCAGTGCAAGCGTGGCCTGTTCGCCACAGCTCAGGCGCAGGCGCTCGCGCAGGTTCTTCAGGCCGATGCCGGTGCCACTGTTGTCGGTACTGATGCCCTGGCCGTCGTCGGCGACGGTGATGGTGAGCTGGCCATCCAGTTCGCGCGCCAGTATCCACACCGTGCCACCGCCGCTCTTGGGCTCCAGGCCATGCTTGATCGCATTTTCAACCAGGGTCTGCAGCGACATCGACGGCAGGCAGACGCCGTGCAGATGCTCCGGCACGTCGATCTGCAAGCTGAGCCGCGAACCCATGCGGATCTGCAGGATCTCCAGATAAGCCCGCACGCGCTCAAGCTCCTGGCCAAGCGTGGATACCGACTGATCGATGCCCGGCAGCGAGCTGCGCAGGTATTGGATCAGGTGGCCGAGCATCTGCTCGGCGCGGGCCGGGTCACTGCGGGTCAATACCTGGGCGTTGGCCAGCGTGTTGTAGAGGAAGTGCGGCTCAACCTGTGCATGCAACAGATTGAGGCGGGCGACGCTGAGCTCCTTCTCGGCTTCGGTGCGGGCGGCATGCTCACGCTCTTCACGGCGCTGCTGGGCGACCTTGCCACTGAGCGCATGGGTGACGGCCTCGGCGTTCTCGTAGTTGCTGCCCTCGTCGAGCAGCAGCAGGTCAACCCATGCACCGGCGTCCGGCTCGAAGAACAAGGTAACACTGCTGGTGTCGGCGCCGGGAATCACGCGGGCGGTGATCTGGTTGTGCTTGATCGCCAGCCGGGCCATCGGGTTCCAGCGTGACGGCGGGCGTTCACCGTAGGGATCAGCGCGGCGCTGGGTGGCGCGCAGCTGCAGCGTGCCGACCGAGCGTTCCAGTTGCTCGATGCGTGGCATCTGCCCGATCACCTGCTCCAACAGGGCGAACGCGGTGGATGCATCCAGCGGCAACTCGACCTGGCGGCGATGGCGATTGGCCAGACTCTGCGAATCGAGGCGATCAGCGATCAGGGTGACGCGGCGGATGTGACCGACCACGGCGGTCAGCGCGAATATCATCAAGGCCATTGCGGCGAGACCAAAGATCCAGCCCGGCGACTGGTCCATGCCGCTGAACAGGCCACTCCACAGGAACGCGGCAACGAGGATCGTCAGCGCCCAGGCGGCGAGGATGCGGAAACCGAGAAAGAGGCTGGCGAACATGGGGCAGTCACCGTAGGGATTGGGGCTGAGCATAGGCGCCGCCCGCCAAGCTGCAAGCGGCCTGCGACGAAACCGGGAAAGCGGCGATCAAACCCGGATTGGGCGGGATGGAAAAGCCGCGCGGTTGTAGGAGCGGCGTAAGCCGCGAAGCCGGCAGGAATGACGGGCCAGGCAAGCCCGCAATCAGATGGTCCACGAGTTTCGCGGCTTACGCCGCTCCTACAAATCCAACCGGCATCACCGGGACCGCCATTCGCTGGGCAGCGCCCAGCGCGCCACACCATCGCCACACAGGCCGATCAGCGCGTCGCCCTGCGGTGCCCAGTGCAACTGGCGCAGGTCCCAGCAGGCAGAGCGGCTGGGGTTCAACGACAGCGACTGCCCCGACTCAAGATTCCACACCGCCAGCACCGGGGTGCCGCCATCGTTGCCAGCCAAGGCCAGCAGACGCCCGTCGACCGAGGCCGTTGCCGCATTCAACGAGTTCAGCCCGGGTAGTGCCAACGAATAGCGCAGCTTGCCGCTGGCCACATCCACCACATGCATGCCCGGATCGCGTCGCGTGCCATCCATCAGCACGAAGCCGACCGCAACCCAACCGCCTTTGGCCGAGCCCAACGGCGCTGGCACCCACTGCGCCATGCCGGTGTCGTCATTGCCATCGACCTTGCCAAAGCGACGCGGCACGGCCAGCACACGACTGACCCGCCCGGTCGCGTCATCGAGTTCGGTCAAGCCAGCCGGGTCCTCGATCCAGAAGCCCTGCCCCGGCCCGTCCCAGCGTACCGGCTTGACCAGCGAGTTGCCGGGATAGCCACCAACCACGCCCTGTCGTGTCGCGTCGAAGCGCAGCGCATAGACCCATGGCTCGCCTTGGGCCGCCGGCGTCGCCTGCGCCTCAAGCACGCGCAGCACATCGCGGATCGCACCACCGCCGTCCAGGGCATGGTCGTACGGCACCGGCCTGCCTTGCGTGTCATGCGTCCACTTCCAGCCGCCGCTGATCGGCTGACGCACACCGGCTGCCCAGCGCAGCGGATGCGCCAGCGCACGTTGCTGGTCCAGGCTGTACTCCAGGATCTGCTGCTGTACCGCCAGCCAGGCAGTGCGACCCTGCGGGTCCACGCTCAGGCCTGCGCGACCAGCATCGGCGCTGGCCTGCCACAGACGCTGCGGCTTGTCGCCCATCCCCGGCGCCCAGCGCCACAAAGCCTCGGGGTAACTGCTGAGCAGGAGCACACTGCCATCGGCCAGCGGCCGCATGTCGTAGTAGTCACCACTGCCAAAGGGCAGCAGACGTTGTGCTGCGGTTACGTCCTTGTTGCCGCCCGGCGCCGTCAAGCTTGGTTCGACGATGCGCCTGTCTACCTGCGCCAGGGGCTGCCAATCACCGGCGCTGACACCGATCTGCAATGCAGCGCCGGGAAGCGTGCGCACGGCATCGTAAACCGGGTTGAACAGCGCCTCCGGCACGCGGCGGCGGCTCAGACGTGGCGAGGGTCCACCGCCCATCACATTGAACTCGCGCAGTTGATCAACAATGCCACCGTTCGGATTTGGCCAGTCGTCGGTGCGGCTCAAGGTGATTGCCGTGGCCGGTTTGCCCAACGCTTCGTCGACCTGCATCACCCGCACTTCGATCGTGCTTTTGGCGCGACCAAGCAGACCGTGCTTCTGCTCGGCACTGGCCTGCCAGCTGGCGAAGCTGCCCTGCAGTTCGGCCAGCTTGTCGCTCATCGCATCAACCGTGGGGTCATGCTGCAGGCGCTGCTCACGCAGCGGCAGCTCTTCGGCCAATAAAGCGCCCTGCTCCACCGCCGTCTGCAATGCAGGCATGCGGTAGCGGCGGATGAACTCGGCTTTCAGTTCCGGTCGGCGCGCGATCAGCACATTACCCCAGCCACGATCCATATAGGCCACGCGGGTGCGCTGCACCTCGGCATTGAAATTTCCCAGCGGCGCCAGGCTGGCTTGTACCACCGGCAGCACTTGACCGAACGGCAATGCCACCAGCAACTCGACCTGCTGCAGCGGGCGCTGGTTCTTTGCCAGCAGCGGCGCCTGCAGGGCCGAAGGCAGGCCTTTCTCTGCTTCCCGCTGGGCTGTGGGCAGCAGCTGCCAGTTTGCCGGCAAGGGCGCAGCGGAGGCCAACAACGAAGAGGTGATGCCGGCCAGGCACAGGATCGCGCGGCAGGCGCTGGTGTTTGTCATGGGTCTTCCTTGATGGTGCTGTGACGGGATTCTGGAGGCACCATGTGTATGTGGGGAGCCCCGACCCTCACCCCAACCCCTCTTCCGGAAGAAGACCGGCATGTAGTGCCGAGCCATGCTCGGCAGGGGCCTTACCGGTCAAACCTCAAGCGCAGCAAGCTGCGCTCCACAGCAAAAGCTGCCCTCACCCCAACCCCTCTCCCGAAAGCGGGAGAGGGGCTTCAAAGCCTTCAAAGCCTTCAAAGCCTTCAAGCCTTATTTGCGCTCTGCCGCACTCGCATCACGCGTCGCGCGGAAGCTTTCTTCCGGACTCCAGTTCGGCCAGTCACGCGAATTGGCCAGCTTCTCGCCCAAGGTGTAGAGCACCTCCAGGTCGCGAGCCGCACCGGCGAAGGTCCAGTCCGCCTGCCATTCGTCGCCCTGCTGGTGGTAGCGCTTGGCGGTGTATTCGTCGGAGGCCTTCTTGCCAGCGGCGACGCCACCGTCGATCCAGTCCTGACCCGCGCCATAGGACAAGGCCGGTACGCCGCGCTTGGCGAACGGGAAGTGATCAGAGCGGAAGAACAGGCCGGCTTCCGGCTTTGTGTCAGGGGTGTAGCGGATGTCCCAGTCCTTGGCGACGTCCTTGAGCTGGTCCAGCAGCTCGACCTTGGCGGTGCCGTAGATACCGAAGTCACGCGACGGGCTGTACGGCGACATGCCGTCCATGTTGATCACCGCCACCGTCTTGGCCAGCGGGTACAACGGGTTACTGGCGTAATACTCCGAGCCCAGCAGGCCTTTTTCTTCCGCTGTCACGGCGAGGAACAGCACCGAGCGCTGCGGCTTCGGCTGGGTGGCGAAACCACGCGCCAGCTCGATCAGCGCAGCGGTACCCGAGGCGTTGTCCATCGCGCCGTTGAAAATGCGGTCGCCACGCGCGTCCGGCTCGCCGACACCAATGTGGTCCCAGTGCCCGGAGTAGATGACGGTTTCGTCCGGGTAGGTGCTGCCTTCCAGGCGCGCAACCACATTGTGCGAGGTGATGACTTCGTTCTTGACCTGGTAGTTGGCCGAGAAGGTTTCGCCCTTGAGCTCGACCGGCTGGAAGTCACGCGACTGTGCCTGCTTCTTCAGCGTTTCGAAATCCAGGCCGGCACGCTTGAACAGCTCCACCGCCAGGTCGCGCTGGATCCAGCCTTCCAGCGCCGGGTGGGCCTCGGCCGGGTTCTGCCGGACCACGTCGAACATGGTGTTGGTATTGGAACCTGCGACCGTCGCCCAGCCATAGGACGCCGGTGCGGTTTCGTGGACGATGAGCACGCCTGCTGCACCCTGGCGCGCGCCTTCTTCGTACTTGTAGGTCCAGCGGCCGTAGTAGGTCATGCCCTTGCCGTCGAAATCACCGGCACCGGTCTCGAAGTCCGGGTCGTTGATCAGCACCACGGCGATCTTGCCCTTCAGGTCCACGCCCTTGAAGTCGTCCCAGTTGCGCTCCGGCGCCTTGACGCCGTAGCCAAGGAACACCAGCGGCGCGTTGCTGATATCCACGGCGCTGGCGCCGTTCATGGCTGCACGCACGGCGATTTCCTGGCCCTGGGTCAGCGTCTGCGGCTTGCCCTGGCTGCTCAGCGACAGCACCGGTTTGCCGACGATATCGCCCTTGAGCAGCGGCACGGCCTGGGTCCACAGGCGCTTGCCGTCCTGCAGGTCGCCGCCCGGCTGCATGCCGGCAGCAGCGAACTGCTTGCTCAGGAAGGCGATGGTCTTTTCCTCGCCGGCGGTGGCCGGGGAACGGCCTTCATAGGCGTCGGAGGCAAGTTCGCGGACGTCGGCCGAAATGCGCGCGCCATCGAACTTGGGCGGGGCGGCCATCAAGGCCGTGGATACCGACATCGCCAACAGGCTGACTACGACTCGTTTCACGCTGTACTCCAGTGGTAAGGCAACTCCCGGAGTGTAGCCAGCCGTGGGCATCCATGTGCAGTGCCCTGCTGCAGGGTTGACAGCAAGCCAGGCCCGGGCCTGCTTTCGCGCCCGGGCCTGGGACCTTCGCTTCCCGAACTGCTTACCAGTCGTACGCCAGGCTCATCGTCACATAACGGGGCGTGGCGAATCGCAAAGGCATGTTGTAAGTGTTGCTGACCGTGGCAATTTCGTCCTCACTGACACCGTCGATCGCAGTGGGTTTGCGTTGATTGAACAGGTTGAACACATCCAGCGACACCGCCAGCTTGCCATCGGCAAACGCTGGCTTGTAGCGAACCCCCAAGTCCAGGCGGGTAGTCCAGGGTGTGTAACGCTGCCCCGGAGGCGAGGCCTTGCCGAAGCAGGTATGGTAGAAGGAGCCGCCGTATCCCACTGGATCAGTCTCGTTTACCGCCGGGTCCCCGCCCTGGTCATTGAGGAACCCCCAGCATGTGATCGGCATGCCGGACTGCATGCGTACGTTCGCGCTGAGCAACCACTCAGGCGTGAATGCATAACTACCGCGCGCCTTGATCTGGTGGCGGCGATCATTGGGCAGGTAGCCCATCGAGTGGAACATGAAAGCCGGACCATCCCAGTTCACACTGGTCGATACGCCGCTGTCATGCGAAGCAGAGCCCTGGCCGGAATCCGAGTTCGCCGGCCCTTCCATGTTGCCCTCGCTCTTGCTCAGGGTGTAGTCGATACGCGCTTCCCACTTTCCGTTGAACGGATGTTCCAGGAACAGGTCGATCGCCTTGTAGGTGCGCTTCATCGGCACCGTCCAGCCCCAGTCCTGTGGGGTCATCCGGAACGTGGTGGACCCGCCGCCGTCCTTGTTGGCGAAACGGAAGGTATTGCTATCCCCGACATTGACGATGAAGCAGCCGCCATCGAGTCCTTCCGAGCCGGGGATGGCAACCGTCGAAGGATCGATTCCCATCGTTTCGAGCTTGGCCGCCATCGCCGCCGAATCGCAGGTGTCGTCCATGGCCGACTTCAGGTCACGGTAGGTGGCTTTTGCGCCGTAACTCCAGCTTTCGTTCAAGCGGGCCTGGAAACCCACAATGAACTCGTCCTGGTATGAGGACTTCAGATCCGTGGGCGCAAAGCTTCCGGCATCCTTCGGCTGGCCGGTTTCATGGTTGGAGGAAACGGCCCCCGCAGGCCCTGCCCCCGCCAGATCCAGAACAGGTACCAGCCCCGTCGGCACACCGTTCTCATCAATGCCCGAATAGGTGAAGTACTCACTGGTAAACGTGGAGGAGGATGCCCCACGTACCGCAACGGCCTGTGGCAAAGCAAGATAGTAACGGCCTGCATTGCCAAACAGCTTGAATGAAGCATCACCGAAAACGTCCCAGCTGAAGCCCAGCCGCGGTGCCCACTGATTACCGGTATCAACATATGCCGCACCGGTATTGTTCTTGTTGGTGAACTGGTCATTGCGGACACCCAACGATAGCAACAGATTGTCGGTGACCTGCCATTTGTCTTCCAGATACCACCCCTTCTGCTCCAGCGACATGCTGGTTGAATTGCTATAGATGTACTCGCGGACGTAGTAGCGGGAACCCGGTGCGCCGACGTCAAGCGTGGCGTTGATGGCCCTGTCCGGCGCGTTGGTGCTGTGGTAGATCCAGCGATCGATCAACATGTCGACACCTTCGTTCTTCGCCTCGAACTTCTGGTTGTCGATGCCACCGGTCAACGTGTGCCTGCCCAGCACCCATTCCAGCTCCAGCCGCAGACCATCACCGTAGTCGTCTGCGCCTGGCGTGCCGTTGCTGGCTGCCTGCGGATTGGTGATACCACTTGTCGGCGTTCCAGCTGGCCAGAAGTTGGGATTCTGCAGATTGGCGCTGGATATATGGTCGAAGCCGGTAAGCGTTGGAACGCTGCTGTAACGCAGCCGCGAATGACCATACATCGCGTTGAGGGTGAGGCTATCCGTGAGATAGCCGGTGTACTTGATGATGGAGAACTCGTTGTTCTCCTTCACCTCGTTCGGCTGGGACCCATTCCGTTCGCTCTCCACATCTTCGGCGAAATCATAGGTGTAGTAGTCCCCTTGGTAGCGCTTCTGCTGTGCCATATAGGTCAGCTCAAGCAAGTTGCTGTCGTTGATGTTCCAATTCAACTTCGCGTAGAGCTTTGGATTCTTCGTGGTGTCGTGCAGGCTCTGTGGAGTATCCAGAACGGTGGGATATACCGTCGTCTCGGTCCGCTCCTGCTCAAGCGATACAAAGCCAAACAGGCGATCCCTGATCAATGGACCGCTGACGTAGGCACTATAGGTTTCGCCCCAGCTTTCGTTCCTGTCACCACGACTGAGCAAGCGCCCCACAAGGGTCTCATCCTGATACGCGTACCCTTCAGGAAGCGACTCGTTTGGCAGATGCCGATCCGGTGTCCCGGCGCGCATACCTTTGGGCGTCCAGGTCACCTGCGCGCCAAAGTGAAATTCGTTGTTTCCGCTCTTTCCAATCTGATTGAGCACGCCGCCATCAGACCGACCATATTTGGCACTGTAACCGCCGGTATAGGTCTCCTGCTGCTCGATCGACCCGTACGGCAATGTGTAACCGCCCACGTTTGTCATCGGATTGCCGGTAAAAAAGCCGTTGATGTAGTACGCGTTCTCAGCAACGCTGGCACCACCCAGTGATACCGAATTGCCGAAAAAGACCGGGTTGCCGGCAACCGCACCCGGCGCCAGCAAGGCAATTGCCTGCGCCGTGACCACGGTACTGGAAGACACCGAACGCACATCGATGCTGTCAGCGGCCATCGCCGAGACATTGACCGCCCCCAGGGTAGTCGCCGCGTCGCCAGCAAAGGAGACATTGCTGTTGCCACCAACCGTCACCACTACGTCACGGCGCCCCTCGCCCACCGTCACGGTATAGGGGCCGACTGGCAAACTGCCGAGGCTGTATCTCCCCTTCGCATCGGCAACCACTGTGCGGTTCAGACCACTGTTGCTGGTGACGGTGACCCGCGTTCCCGCCGGCGCCAAGCCAGAGATAGCGCCGGTTGTGCTTTGTGCTTGCACGGAACCGGCGATGCACAACCCCAGAGCCAGCGCCAGCGCGTGCCTGGTGAAGCCCCTGCAGACTTGCTCCCGTTTCATCCTGCACCCCTTGAAAGAAATGAATCAACCCGGCCGCGATAGATGGCCAGTATTCTCTGAAGCAAGGGGAATATAGGTTGCACGGTGGCGCAGCCAATCAACATTAGTTGTGACGTGGCGGTCCACTACTGCAGGTACAGCGCAGCACGCGCCGCTCACAAAGGACTACACGGCCAGAAATATTTTCAAGTGACGCATCGCAACCATCCCGAACGTCGGTTCGGGAAGACCAGCGCATGCTTCATGGGCTGATCGTATCCACCCAGCCTGAATCAGGCCGACGATCAGCGCTGAAGAAGCTCAGCACGTTTCAACAACGCGTTGCGTTCGCGCAGATTGGAAGTCATCGCAGCCGCCATTTCGAAGGCGTCCCGCGCTTCAGACAGCTGCCCACGCTGCGCAAGCAGCTCAGCACGCACTGCCTGCAGCGGCGCGTAGCCTTGCAGCTGGGGATCGCTGACAAGTTGCTGCAACAATGGCCAGGCAGCCGCCGCGCCTTGGGCCTGCGACACCGCAACCACGCGATTGAGCTCCACCACCGGTGACGGCATCACTTCTACCAACCGTGCGTACAAGGCGGCGATAGCCTGCCAGTCAGTGCTCTCGGCCTGTCTGGCGTGTGCATGGCAGGCCGCGATGCTGGCCTGCAGTACGTGCGCGTCATCGGCGCCGCCCAATTTGATGGCCTGATCCAACGCAGCTTGGCCGCGCGCGATCTGCAGCCAGTCCCAGCGGCTGCGGTCCTGGTCAAGCAACAGCACCGCCGAACCGTCGGCCGCTGTACGTGCACGCAGCCGCGAGGCCTGCAGCTCCATCAAGGCCAGCAAGCCAAGCACCGGAACGGTGTTGGGCATCAGACCGGCCAGCACCCTGCACAACCGCAATGCTTCCTCGCACAAGGCCGGACGCATCCAGTCCTCGCCGCCACTGGCGATGTAGCCTTCGTTGAACACCAGGTAGACCACATCCAGCACCGATTGCAGACGCGAAGCCAGCTCCTGCAGGCGCGGCACCTCGAACGGCACCTTGCGCTCGGCCAGTAGGCGCTTGGCGCGGACGATGCGCTGGGCGATGGTCGGTTCCGGGACCAGGTAGGCACGTGCGATCTCGGTGGTGCTCAAGCCGCACAGCAGACGCAGGGTCAGTGCGACCCGCGCATCGGCCGGGAGCTCCGGATGGCAGGCAACGAAGACCAGCCGTAGCAGGTCGTCACCGATGTCATCCAGATGGTCGGACTGGTCCGCGCCCATGGCGTAGTCCTGCAGTTCGTCAATGACCTGCGCCTGCCGCTGTGCATGCAGGCGCCGTTGCCGCAGCCTGTCGATGGCGCGTCGCTGTGCGGTGGCCATCAGCCAGGCAGCGGGATTGTCTGGTATGCCTTGTTTCGGCCAATGCTCCAGCGCGGCGACCAATGCGTCCTGGGCAAGCTCTTCTGCGCTGTCGAGATCGCCCAGCATGCGCGCCAGACGCGCGACCAGGCGCGGCGATTCCATGCGCCAGAGCGTGTCAAGCAAGCGTTGCAGGTGTGGATCGGTCATAGGGCGCGATCAAAGCATCGTGGTGCGACTGCTGCAAGCAAGCAATGCGCTTTGAGGTAGTGCCGAGCCATGCTCGGCAAGGGCCTGCACCCGCGAGGCGAACGGCTACCCCCCCAGCCCTCCCCCTCCGCCTTCGGCGCAAGGGAGGGAGCGGAAGCCTCCCTTCGCCATCCGAATGGGGGAAGACACCGCCTCACAACTGCACGAACGGCTTGAACCC
Source organism: Stenotrophomonas sp. STEN023 (assembly GCF_056760135.1). Taxonomy (NCBI): domain Bacteria; kingdom Pseudomonadati; phylum Pseudomonadota; class Gammaproteobacteria; order Lysobacterales; family Lysobacteraceae; genus Stenotrophomonas; species Stenotrophomonas sp. STEN023. The sequence continues at coordinate 45,524 of NZ_JBRREF010000004.1, forward strand.
GCCCCAGAACATCCGCTTTCCATCGAACGGCATGTTCTGCGGCCCCATACCAGCCAGCCTTGGATCGGCCATCGCCTTGGCATTGACCTTGTCACGGTGCGCGCGCGAGCGGAACAGCACGTAAGCAAACACCACCACCTCATCCTCCTTCAGCTTCACCGCCTGCGGAAACGAGGTGCGTTTGCCAGGTTTCACGTCCTCGGCCACTGCTTCGACATACGCCAATGCACCGTGTTCTTTCCACACCTTGCCGGCCTTGCGTGCGATGCGTTTGTAGTCATCGAGCTTGGCGCTGGGTACCGGCAACACATATCCGTCCACATAAGCCATGATCGTCTCCTGGTTATTGGCCTGGCTCGCCATCCATATGGGCGATTTCCCATAGGTGGCCATCGAGGTCCTGGAAGCCGCGCTGGTACATGAAACCGTAGTCACGCGCCGGCATCGGCTCACTACCGCCGGCAGCCACGGCCTTGTCCACCAACTGATCAACCGCCTGCCGACTCACCGCCGACAAACAGGTGATCACCTCGGTCTGTGTACGTGCATCGGTCAAAGACTTGGTGGTGAAGGTCTGGAAGAACGGCTCCACCAGCAGCATCACGAAGATGCTGTCGCTGATGACCATGCAGGCCGCGTTGTCATCGCTGAACTGCGGATTGAAGCCGTAACCCAGCGCGGCAAAGAACGTTCTGGATGCCTGCAGGTCACGCACGGCAAGATTGACGAAGATCATCTGCGGATTACCCATGCTCAGCCCTCCGCCGGCATCGGCTTCATGCAGTTCACCATCCATGGCTTGCCATAGCGATCCAGCAACATGCCCCAGCGGTGCGCCCAGAAGGTCTCGGCCAGCGCCATCTGCACCTGCCCGCCTTCGGCCAGGGCTGCGAACACGCGTTCGGCTTCTTCGATGCTGTCCACGTCTACATTGATGGTAGTGGCACAGCTGCCGTCAGCTTGCGGGCCATCGGCGGCCATCAGTGTTGCGCCGCCGGCTTCCACCTGGCAATGCGCGACCTGATCCGCTTGCGGCATGAAGCCGCCGCAACCCTCCGCATCCATGTCCGGACTGGGCGGCATGTCGCTGTACTTCATTTCCGACACAACCGTGCCACCCAAGGCCTTGGCGTAGAACGCCATCGCCTCGTGGGTCTGGCCGTTGAAGCCCAAAAACGGAATCAATTTCATTGTCCTGCTCCTGCTGCTCGGGGTTGGGTTCAGTTGTTGCGTTCGATCTGCTCGCGTAAACGCTGCTCCTGCGCCTGCAATTCCGGAGTGAAGGCGTCACCGAAATCTTCAGCTTCGAAGAACGGACGAATCTCCACGTCCACGGCACTGCCGTTGGTCGGGGTGAACGGGGCACGCTTGAGCCACTCCACCGCCTCGTCCAGCGAGCGCACCTGCCACAGCCAGAAGCCGGCTACCAGCTCGCGGGTCTCGGTGAATGGGCCATCGATGACGCTGCGTCCTTCCGCCGCAAAGCGCACCCGCGCGGCCTGCGACGTGGGCTTCAACCCCTCGCCGGCCAGCATGATTCCGGCTTTGACCAGTTCTTCATTGAAGGCACCCATCGCCGCGATTTCCGCCTGCGTGGGCATGACCCCGGCCTCGGTCTCGGGGGTCGCTTTCACCAGCACCATCACTTTCATCGCCGTGCTCCGTTGCAGGCGGCATGCCCGCTACACATCAGGTACGACGAAGCACGGCAGACAACCTCGACAAGCGCACGCCAGCTTTTTATGAACGCATTAATGCGGCATTGCAGCAGGTTGGATGCGACATGATCTGGGTTTACCGCGCACGAGAACGGCCCGCCATGAAATTCCTGCTGCTGATCTACATCGACCCGCAACTGCTGCAATCCTTGCCGGTCAGCGAGTACGACACGCTGATGCGTGGCTGCCTGCAGCACGCGGACGCACTGCAGGCCAGGGGCACGCTGCTGATGTCGCAGCGCCTGCAGCCACCTGCCAGCGCGCAGACGCTGCGCAGCCGCCAGGGCCAGTCAAGGATTACAGATGGCCCGTTCGCCGAGACCCGCGAATTCCTGGCCGGCTTCAACCTGATCGAAGCCGCTGACGCCGATGAGGCGATGCGGACAGCACAGCAGTTCCCCTGGGCCGCGTACGGCAGCATCGAGGTGCGGGCGGTGGATGATCTGGATGCGGAGCGGGTTCGTCTCGCCGTGACGTAATGTCCGATTGCGTCAGCTGGATCGTCAGGACGTCGAGTTATCCGACAAACCGTGTTTGCAGATGTCAGGAAAGAAAATGGCCTGGCAGATGCCAGGCCATTTCCGTCAAACAACCACAGTTTGTTTCTTAGAAGTCGTAACGTGCCGTCAAGCGGACCTGACGAGGAGCCGAGTACGACATCTCCTGACCATAGCGCTGGTCGACGGTGTAACGATCTGCCGAGTAACGGGAGTAGTACTGGCCCGGAACCTGACGGTTGAGGACATTCAGAACGTCAGCCTGCAACGTCAGCTTCTCATCGGCCCAAGCCGGGGTGTAAGCGACGTTGAGGTTCAGGACGAAGGTCCACGGCGTGGTGCCCTTACTACCGCGCGGCGAGGACGCGAAGTCGGAAGAAGGCGGCACGTAGCCAGTACTGCCCGGCGCGGTGCCACTGCCAGCGAGGCCGCAGTAGTAGTAATACGAGCCGTTGTACAAGCCAGCATCAGCAGTCGGGTAGTAGCTGGTGCAGTTACGCGGACGACCCGAAGCCATGATCAGCGAAGCACCGGTACGCCATTCCTTGTTCCACTCGTAGAAACCAAACGCCTTGATCTGGTGCGCCCGGTGGTTCGGCAGCAGACCATTGGCCCCGTCCATCAGCTGCGGCAGATCCCAGTCCTGGGTCGCCGAAACGTCGGTCTGTCCACCAGCGCCGGTGTCCAGATCGGATGCCAACTGACCTTCGGTATTACCGTAGTTCCGCGAGAAGGTGTACTCGACCTTGCCGTAGAAGCCGTTGCTGTATGCGCGTTCCAGGAAAAGATCCAACGCATAGTAGTTGCGCTTCAGCTTCGGAAGATTGAGGTCCTTTGCACTGTAATGCACCTTTTCGAAGCTGCCATCAGCCTGTTCTTCCCAGAATGTATTGCCCACACCTGGATTGAAGATGAAGCAGCCGCCGCCCAAAGCAGGCGTACAGGTGTCGTCGATTGCGCTCTTCAGCTCACGATAGGTCAGCTTGGCACCCCAGCTCAATGTATCGCTGAGCACCTGCTCCATACCGACGATGAACTCATCCTGGTAGTGAGCCTTCAAATTTACCGCTGCGACAGTGCGCGGATCCGGAGAACCACCACACTCAAGGTTGCTGGAGATGACGTTCGGCTGGCCCGGGCAGCTGTAGCCATTCGGGACCACCGTGATGTTGTTCAGACCCGTCGGATTGCCCTTCGCATCAACGCCGGTGTAGGTGAAGTACTCCATCGTGTACAGCGAGCTTGAAGCTGCGCGTACCGCAACGTTGTTCGGCAGAGCAAGGTGATAGCGACCAGCATTACCAAAGACCTTCAGGGTGGAATCGCCGTTCACGTCCCAGGAGAAGCCCAAGCGCGGGGCCCACTGATTGTCCTGCTTGACGTACTTCTCACCGTCACTGGTGTAGTTGGTGAACTGCTCATTGCGCAGGCCCAACGACAGCAGGAACTTGTCCGTGACCTGCCAACGGTCCTCGATGAACTGAGCTGCCTGCTCGGTCTTTACGTTCGCCACCTGAGTGTAGTATTGCCGGCGCACGTAGTAACCGCTGCTGCCGTAGCCACCGGCTTGGGCCGGGGAACCTACTACACCGTGCGACGAGTCGATCGCGGCATTGGGGTTGTTGGAGCGGGAATACACCCAGACATAGCCACCGCCGTATTCGCTGCCGGTGATGGACTCCGCGTCCTGGGTATCGATACCTGCGCGGATGTCATGGTTACCAAGCGTATAGCCGAGGTCGAAGCGATAGCCGTCGGTCTTGTCCTGCGATCCTTCCAGGCTGACGGTCGCTGCGGTCCAGCAACCGGCGTAGTTTGCCGAAGGAATACCCGGGACACGGCTGGTCGCGCTCGAAGAGGTACGCGGGCAGCTCGGATCATAGCCCCACGGATCGTCCGAATGCTTGATCTTCATCTGACCGTACAACGCCGAAAGCGTCAGGTTGTCAGTCAAGTAGCCGGTGTACTTACCGATGTACAGCTTGGAATCCATCTTCGTATGGGAACCGGCATTCTGCGTGGTCCCATGGGTGAAGTTGGAGTAGTCATAGGTGTAACCCTGACTCTCGTACTCGTCGACGTCAGAGATGCCGGTGAACTCGAGCAGATGATTGTCAGTGATGTTCCAGTCCATCTTCACGGCCCAGCGCGGCTGATCATATGCATACGTCTGGTACGCATTGGTCGTGGCAGCTGCCGCGGTGCGTGTGGAAGCAACGCCAGCGCCCTCGCGCTTGGTCTTTTCCAGATCCGCGTAGATGAACAGACGGTCCTTGATCAGCGGACCACTGACATAGGCACCTGTGGTCTCAGTCCAGTACTGATTGCGATTACGGTACTGATAGAGGGTTCCGTCAGTGCGCTTGGTCGGGTCAGCATTGTCTGCACCGTATGCACCGGTGTCGGGGTAGTACATGTTGCGCGGACTGGCACGCAGGCCTTCCGGGCTCCACATCGTGTAGATGCCACCCTTCCATTCGTTCGTACCACGCTTGGTGACGACGTTGATCACGCCACCGGTGGAGCGACCGAATTCCGCACCATAGCCACCGGTCAGGATCTGCTGCTGGGCAATGGCGTCAAATGGCAACGAGCTGAAACCAATGTTGTTCAGCGGATTGGTTACAGCAAAGCCATTGATGTAATAGGCATTCTCGGATGAAGCCGAACCGCCGAAGCTCGGCACGGTGTTGCCACCGGCACTGTAGCTGTCATTGCGGACGACACTCGGAGCCAGCAATGCCACGCTGGCGATATCGCGACCAATGGCGATCTTGTTCAACTGTTCTGCGGTAAACACCGTCTTGGTATCAACCTGCGAGACGTCGATGCTCGGCGCTGCGCTTGCGGTCACCTGGACTCGGTCGAGTTCCTGCACGCCACCAAAGCTTACCTCGGTACCGCTCGAAATATTGACCGCCACGTCCTCCCGAGTGGCGACTGTCTCCCCCCCCTTCTGCAGGGTTACACGATAGCGACCGTTGGGCAGATCAGAGACCCGGTAGCGGCCGTTCTTGTCCACCGCGATCGTGCGCGAAACACCCGTGTCCATGTTCTGGACAGAAACGGTGCCGCCCGCTTCGCCGGCACCAAAGATGCTGCCGGTTACGCTGGACTGCGCATATGCGCTGGAGGCGATGCATAGGCCAAGGGCAACGCTCAACGTCGCGTGACGCAGTTTCATGTGCTGCTTCTTCATCCACTTCCCCTAAAAAGTAAACGCCAACTAAATCGCTGGGTAACGAATTCTTAGCGAACGCGTGACAAAAAAGCAATTTATGCAAACACACAGACTCGGTAGTCTGCTAGCAAATCAATGAAATCAGATAGTTACAGATAATTGGCAGCAAATGCCCGCACGCACATAACCAACGACCCTTGACAGCCACTGCGCAACTTTGGCGCACGCGCACAACGAACCCATGCGCCGCCGCGATGCTCAAGGTGTCCTGACGCCGGCCGGACACGGCTGGAGGCCCTCATTCGGCCGCTAGCACGGAGAAATAAGGCCAAATTGGCCAATCAAGCTTCCCCGTGACGCCTTGCTCGCACTGAAAAGCGCCGTTTCCTGCCGCTGCAGCTCGCCAACCAAACCACGGAAAGTCCGCCGCATGGCACAGCGTGCTGGCGCAGCCCTCTAGCGAGAGCGAGTGAAATAAACAAAATATGAACAGGCAGGCGAGCGCCGTGAAATTAACTTTATCCTTTAATTTCAATTGCTTGAATTTAGTTTCGATTGATATTGCAAATAACGCATTAATGAAATTAATATTTCGTTCAGCTGTAACGGTGAGTACACATCCGTGCAGCGCGGTTGCAACAGCAGTTTGCTAAATCAATGAACCAAGGAAATTTGATGACCCGCAGTACCAATGTCACCCGGCTCAAGCGCACCGCGCTGGCCATCGTCCTCACCTCGGTCATCGGCGCCGCCGCTGCCCAAAGCACCACCGGCTCTCTGTTCGGCAACGCCCCCTCTGCCGCCGGCGCCACCATCACCGTCCAGAACGAATCCGGTCTCAAGCGCAGCGTCCCGGTCGACGCCAATAGCCGTTACAACCTCGGCTCGCTGCCGGTGGGCAAATACTCGATCAGCCTGGAGCGTGATGGCCAGGTCCTCGATAAGCGCGAAAACGTGCTGCTGCGCGTCGGCGCCGGTACCGAAGTCTCCTTCGGCGGCGAAGGGGCAACCACCCTGGATGCGGTGACCGTCACCGCTGCCAACATCCCGAAGATCGACGTCAGCAACACGGTGTCCAAGTCGGTGATCACCTCCGAGCAGCTGTCCGTGCTGCCGCTGGGCCGCAGCGCTGAAGCCATCGCCCTGCTCGCCCCCGGCGTGGTCGCAGGTAGCAGCGCCTTCACCAACGGCTCGCGCTCCGTGCTGTCCTTTGGCGGCTCCAGCGTCACCGAGAACGCGTATTACCTCAACGGTTTCAATGCTTCCAATCCACTGAGCAATCTGGGCGGCGTCAGCCTGCCCTATGGCTCGATCGACCAGCAGGAAACCTACACCGGCGGCTACAGCGCGGGTTATGGCCGGTCCACCGGCGGTGTGATCAACCAGCTCGGCAAGCGTGGTACCAATGAATGGCACTTCGGTGTTCAGACGACTTGGGCTCCGGACTCCATGGCGGCGTCACCGCGTGACGTGTTCTACCCGAACCGCCAGCTGCCCGATGGCTATGGTTACACCGATGACAGCCTGCCGGGTACGTTGTACCGCTATCGCAACAACGACACCGCCACCCGTACTACCGTCAGTGGTTATGTCAGCGGCCCGTTGATTGAAGACCGCCTGTTCGTGCACCTGGCTGCCGAGTCGGACAAGACCGACGGTGTATCCACCGGCAACAGCGCTGCCGCACAGCAGGTACGCAACAACTACAGCTACAGCTCTCCGAAGTTCTACGGCAAGATCGACTGGAACATCAACGACAGCAACACGCTGGAATACACCCGCGTACAAAACACCGACCGTCAGGGTGGCTACTACACCGCCTTTGATTACGGCGATCTCTCCGAAGGTGGCCGTACCGGAACCAATCCGAACACCACCAAGATCAAAGACGACTACGACATCTTCAAGTACACCAGCTACCTGACTGATGACTTGACCCTGAGCGCCGTATGGGGCCGCAGCAAGCAGAGCAACCAGGAGAGCAACCCCGGTGACTCGCTCAACCCCTACCTCAATGGCGTTGGCAACCAGAACCCGGCATATACCGGTGGCTCGCCGATCCGCAATGATCAGCCGGCCCTGTACACCAAGTCCGGCGACGCCGGCAGCAAGACCCGTGGCTTGCGCGTCGACCTGCAATACCGCCTCGGCGACCATGAGCTGACCGCCGGTATCGACAACATGCATTACGACGGCCACAACGAAGGCCAGGCCATGACTGGTCCTGGCTATGCGTGGTTCTACAGCAAGGCCAGCAATCCGGCTGTTTCCCCGAACGCTGGTGCCGGCGTTGCCGCCCCGGGTGGTGAGGGCTACTACGTTGCGAAGTACATCCTCTCGACCACCACCAGCATGTCGGTCGACCAGAAGGCGTACTACCTGGAAGACCGCTGGCAGATCACGCCGAACTGGTTGGTGACCCTGGGTATCCGCAATGACAAGTTCACCAACTACAACAGCGATGCCGTCGCATATGTTGAAAGCGGTAACCAGTGGGCACCGCGCTTGGGCGCAAGCTGGGACGTTTTTGGTGATTCCTCGCTGAAGGTCTTCGCCAACCTTGGCCGCTATTACCTCGCGCTGCCGAACAGCGTTGCCATCCGCGGCGCATCGGCTTCAACCTATACGCGCGAATACTTCAGGTATGGCGGTGTTGATGCCAACGGCAATCCGACAGATCTGACTGCAATGGGCCCGGGGCCGGTCTCAACCAACAACGAGTACGGCATGGCGCCGGATCCACTGTCAGTCGCGCCCACCGACCTCAAGTCGCAGTACCAGGATGAGTTGATCCTGGGCTTCGAGAAGACCCTCGGTGAGTCCTGGAACACGGGTGCGAAATTTACCTATCGTCGCCTGCAGACCGCGATCGATGACACCTGCGATTCCGATCGCATGATCGACAAGCTCGATTCGATGGGCGTGGACACCGCGAATCTGGACGTTCCAGGTTGCGTGATCTTCAACCCCGGCAAGACCAACACCTTCATGGCCAAGCACACGGATGGCTCGGGTTACACCGCCTTCCAGATGAGTGGCAGTGACTGGGGCTACAACGGTCAGAAAGCAAAGCGCGAGTACATCGCCGTCGACCTGTTCATCGAACACCCGATGAGCGAGAAGTGGTACGGTCGATTGGACTACACCTGGTCGCGCAACTTCGGCAACACCGAAGGTCAGGTCAAGTCGGACATCGGCCAGGATGACGTCTCCAAGACCCAGGACTGGGACAGCTCGTACCTGATGGAATACGCAGGCGGCTACCTCGCCAATGATCGTCGCCACCAGTTGAAGGGCTACGGAGCCTATCAGTTCAACGATGAGTGGACTGCATCGGCAACCCTGCGCGTCACCTCCGGCATGCCCAAGAGCTGCCTCGGTTACTACGGCAATGATGGCAGTGACCCGGCAAACGGGTACTACTCTTCCTACCACTACTGCAACGGCTCGCCTTCGCGACCGGGCCAGGCTGGCCGCCAGCCCTGGACCACCCGCTTGGACCTGGGCGTGATGTATCGCCCGGCATTTGCCGAGCACAAGCTGGCCTTCGGTCTGGACATGTTCAACGTCTTGAACCAAGTACGTCAGATCCAGTCGGAAGCGCAGTATGAAGATGACATCCCCTACACCGTATCGAACACCTACGGGATGGGAACCTACTTCACCGCACCGCGTTCGGTCCGCCTGACCGCGTCCTACGACTTCTGACAAGGAAGCGTAGTAGCAAAGCAATCTCTCATTGAGGATGTACTTGAAGCCCCGGCCCAGTGCCGGGGCTCTTTTATTTCAGGAAAAAGCTTGATGCACACCATCGCACGGAGAACACCGATCAACTTCGCGGAAAGTCCCTGGGAAAATCTGCATCAGGCAAAGAAACAATGTGGCGCAGCACATGCACAGACAAGCAATTCCAATAATGAAGAAACAAGTTTTCTTGATTCATTGCAGGAATTTGTCAGCCGATGACATGCGTCGCTAAATCTTCATGAGAGTGTCTGCCACTGGGCGCTCGGGAGTTGGGGTTGGGAGTTGCCCGCCAACTTTTTCGTTTCAAGGGGATTCGATGAGAAGTCACACACACAACACACGCGTTCTCCGCCGTACCGCATTGGCTTTGGTACTTGGCACATGCCTGGGATCGGCATTTGCACAGAGCACTTCCGGCGACATCATCGGCAACGGTGCCGCGTCGCAGAAGGTACAGGTAAAGAACCTGACAACCGGCAACACCCGTGAAGTACAGGTCGGCGCGGATGGCAGGTTCCGCATCTCGTCGCTGCCCACCGGCGAGTATGAAGTGACTACGCTGGATGGCGGTACGACGGTGAACTCGACCAAGGTCCGGGTCATCGCCGGCCAGGCGACCACGGCCAGCTTCGCGGCCCAGGGCGACGCCGCATCGTCGCTGGAGCGCATCACGGTACTTGGGCAAGGTCCAAACCAGATCGACCTGACCAGCGTTGAAACCCGCACCACGTTCACCGCCGAACAACTGAATACCTTGCCGGTCAGCCGCGACATCACCAGCATCTCGCTGCTGACACCCGGCACGGTGGCAAGCTCCGGCTACTTCGGCCCGGCTTCGTTCGGCGGTGCCTCCGCAGCGGAGAACAGCTACTACGTCAACGGCTTCAACGTCACCAATCTGTACGACAGCCTGTCGTTCTCCGAAGTGCCTTTCCAGGCCATCGACCAGCTCGACATCCAGACCGGCGGCTATGGTGCACCTTATGGTTTCTCTACTGGCGGCGTCACCTCGGTCAACGTCAAGCGCGGTACCAACGAGTGGAAGGGCGGTTTCAGCTGGGCCGGTGTGCCCGCAGGCCTGCGTGAGAATGCGCCCGACACCTACCGTACCGATGGCAGCCTGTTGCGCTCGTATGACAAGAACAGCAGCAGCTCCAACACTTACAGCGCCTGGGTTGGCGGTCCACTGATCGAGGACAAGCTGTTTGTGTTCGCCTTGGCTGAGTTCGGCAATTCCAAGAACACCACCTATGGGTCACGTGTCGGCAGCCAGATCCGCAGCACCAGCGCCCCCGACACCCAGGTAATCCCGACGTCGCTTGCCACCACTGCTTACGACTACGAGTCCAAGACACCGTATTGGCTGGTCAAGCTGGACTGGTACCCGAACGACAGCAACCACCTCGAGTACACCGGCTTTGACAACAGCCGCCGCTACACCTATGACTACTACAACGCTGCCTATAGCAGCGACGGCAGTGGCGGAGAGCCGTCCAAGACCACCGCGCTGGGTCAGTTGGTGGGCAAGAGCGGCGGCCAGACCGATGTGTTCAAGTGGACCAGCTACCTGACCGATACGTTGACTGCGTCACTGCAGTACGGCCAGATGCGCAACCGCAGCTCGCAGTTCACCATCAGTCCCGACGGCACCATGAGCTACTACGATGGCAACATCGAGAGCGATGGCGGTGCCTGCCCTTATGTCATCGGCACCAGCGGCGCACAGATCGGCTGCGCGGTGACCAGTTCCGTGGACATGCTGGGCGGCAAGAACGAGCGCAAGAACACCCGGCTCGACCTGGAATGGCAGCTGGGCAAGCACAAGATCAGTGGCGGTTACAGCGACGAGAATTGGGATTCAACTGCAGGCTCGTCGTATTCGGCCGGCGCGTACTGGCGCCTGACCTCCTCCTACGCCTACCTGATCAAGTACCGCACCGGTGGCGGCATCGGCATCGATCAGAAATCCTGGTACCTGGATGACCACTGGCAGGTCACCGACAACTTCATGATCTACGCAGGTATCCGCAACGATTCGTTCGAGAACAAGAACGGCTCCGGTGCCACCTTCGTCAAGCAGGACAACATCTGGCAGCCACGCCTGGGCTTCTCGTGGGATGTGTTCGGTGATGGCAGCAGCAAGCTGTACGCGTCGCTGGGCCGCTACTCGCTGCCGATCGCCGCCAACGTTGCACTGCGTGCCGCATCGGCGTCCTACTACACCTACAACTACTACACCTATAGTGGTTTTGACCCTGTCAGCGGCGTTCCCAATGTCACCGGCTCCTACGCCAACGGTGCCTACGATTTCGTCGTCAATGGCGAAGATGGCAGCACGCCGGATCCGAAAGCGGTGGCTTCCAAGGGCCTGAAGCCGTATACGCAGGACGAGGCCATCCTCGGCTACCAGTACGAACTGCGTTCGGACAACAGCTGGCTCGATGCCTGGACGCTGAGCGCCAAGGCCACCTATCGTCGGGTCAACAATGTCATCGATGACACCTGCGATACCCGCCAGCTGTATCACGCTGCGGAAGACGCAGGCTACGACGTTTCCAGCTGGGGTGATGAGTGGGGCCTGCGTGAAGGCCTGCCGGGCTGCTACCTGTACAACCCGGGCAGCGACCTGACCTTGACCCTCGACGTGGATGGCGACGGCACTACCGAAACCCTCAACGTCGCTGCCGACAAGCTGGGCCCCAAGGCCAAGCGCGGCTACAAGGCACTGTCGTTGGCGGCGGAGAAGCACACCGACAAATGGTATGCGAGCTTCAACTATACCTGGGCCAAACTCACCGGCAACTACGAGGGCCTGGTGAAGAGCACCAACGGCCAGGACGACACCGGTACCACCTCGGACTTTGACTTCGCCGAGATCATGTACGGTGCCAACGGCTACCTGTTCAATGACCATCGCCACACCTTCAAGCTCTATGGTGGCTACAGCTTCAGTGATGAGTGGCAGGTGGGCGCCAACATCCAGGTGCAGTCAGGCGCACCGATCAGCTGCCTGGGTGGTGGCACCGGCACGTTCGGCACCGAGTACGGCTACGCTGGCGTATTCCACACCTGCAACGTTGGCGAGGACGACATTTCCAAGCTGGGCAGCTCCGGCCGCACGCCATGGACGCTGAGCTTCAGCCCCAACGTGGTCTACAAGCCGAAGTGGGCCGAAGGTCTGAGCATGCAGCTGTCGGTGCTCAATGCCTTCAATTCGATCAAGCCCTTGCAGGTGTATGAGACCAAGTACTCGTACAACTCGGCGGGTACGGTCACTGACTTCTACAGCTACCGTGCCGGCAAGTACTACACCTCGCCGCGCTATGTCCGCATGCAGCTTCAGTACGACTGGTAAGCATCGAAAGATGCAGGTAAAGGTGGGCACGGATGGAATGATCCGTGCCCACCTCCTGCAGCCGCGACCTGATGCATGAGCACTGCGTTAGCGCTCAAACGCTCACTGCGTGACGCTGATTTCCAGCGTGTTGCCGACCACAGCCTGGTTGCCGCTGAAATCCTTGGCGCTTATTCGTAGTGTGTAGTTGCCCGGTTGCAGTTCCAGCAACTGCAGCTCACCTTTGCCCAACAAGCCATCGCGCACGGTATTGGTCAGCACATAGCGGAAGCGCGTGCTGCTGCTGCCATGCACGGTGATGCCGCTGTCGGCTGCATACGCCAGCTTCACTGCTTCGCGCTGCGGTGGCATGCGGTTGAAGATGATATTGGTGCGCGGTTGTTCGTAACTTGGCAGTGCCCGGCCACTGGCATCCAGGATCTGGTAGCCAAGACTGTACAGTCCCAGCCGGCGACGCGGCAGGTTGTTGTCGACCTGGTCCCAGGCCTCCACCACCAGCTGCAGACCAGCACCATTGCGTGGCACCTGCAGGCGGCCGTCGAGCCTCTCGGTCAGGCGTTGGTCGTTGCTGTCGAGCAGGGCGATGTCGTCGATCTTCGGTGCCACGTGGTCGGCGTAGTTGGAGAAGCCAAGACGTACCGCGTTGCGCTCGTAGCCAGATGGGCCGATTGCGAGATGCACATGCGCCTGGTTGTTGATGCTGCCCAGTGCGTCCCCGGGCTGGAAGCGGGTGCCGCGGCGTACGCGCACGCGATCCAATTGGCCTGCTTCGTCGTAGACCAGCTGCATGCGTGCCGGATCCAGCGCGCGGTTGGCTGCGTCCCGACCAACCTTCATGTGGATGTAATCGAGCTTGTCCAACGACAGGCCTTCGGCCTGCCCGCCCAGCGTCCAGGTCGATGCCGGGCTGCTGACCTTGGCGCTGGCAACCGCCAGCACGGTCTGGCCAACATCACCGCGTACATCGAAGCCACTGTGCAGGTGGTGCCTGCTTTCGCCACTGAAGTTGCCGCGCACCTCGCCGAGCGTACCGGTGACTTCGTGCCAACCCAATTGCGGCGCCAGCGGCCAGCGGCCTTGGTTGCCAGGCAGCGGATTGTCCGGTGATGGCCCCAGCTGCGCCGGCACATCCGCGCTTGTCGCAGTGCGCGGTACGAGGTGATGGATGCGATAGGCATCGGCGTCGCTCAGCAGCAGGCTGCCGTCCGCCGCCAGCGCCAATCCTGCAGGGCGAGCGAAGTGCTGCGCATCATTGCCCGCCACCGCCACCATATGGCCGTGCGGCGACAACTGCACCACGCGACCGCTCAGCCGCTCGCCAACATAGACCACGTCGTCATGGGTGATGGCCAGGCTCATCGGCCCCCACAGCACGCGATCGGCGTTGGGCATGCCAACGCGGGTGCTGACCATGCCGGTGCTGCTGACCGTGCGCAGCGCGTTGTTCTGCAGGTCGGCGACCCAGAGGTTGCCGTGGCTGTCGAATTTCAGGTCGGTGGGTGTATCAAAACGTGCCTGCGCACCCTGTCCATCTTCCCAACCAGGCAGTGCACCACCAGCCAGGGTGCTGACCGTGCCATCGGCGGCAATCACCCGGATGCGGTCGTTCCAGGTGTCGGCAACATAGACGCGGCCGTCCGCACCGACCGCCACGCCCATCGGTCCATTGAAGCGCGCCTGCGCAGCATTGCCGTCGGCAAAGCCTGGCGTGCCGTCGCCGGCCAAGGTCGTGACCTGGCCCTGCGCGGTGATCTTGCGGATGGCGTGGTTGCCAGTGTCAGCCACGTACAGATTGCCCTGCGCATCCAGGGCGATGCCCGACGGCGTATTGAACTTGGCCGCAGCGCCCTGCCCGTCGGCATAGCCTTCAATGCCACCCGCCAGAACCTGGAAGGCACCGTCCAGGCCGCGATACAGAATGCGGTTGTTGTCACCGGCATCGGCCAAGAACAGCAGACCACCGCCGATCGCCAGCCCCCAGGGATCACTGAAACGGGTTTGTGTGGCCTTGCCGGCGCTGTTGCCCGCCACGCCATCGCCGCCCAACAACTCGATCTGCGCCTGCCAGCCCAGTGGTGTAGGCGGCGGAGCAGTTGGCGCGGGCGCCTGCGGTGCCCACACGAAGGTGGCAGCCAGCGCGGCACCGGTCACGGCGATGACGGCAATTACCCAATGTTTGCGATCCATGTACACCCAACCAACGACGGACCCGGCACCATAGACGCTCACGGCCCGCGGCGAAACCGCCGAAAGCCCTGCCCGTTGGAGAACCGCGTGCATCTACATCTACAAGAAGACCTGATCCGCCTGCAGGCCGGGCAGACCACCGACATCAGCCTGCCGCTGTCGTTGTCCTCGCTGCTGGAGGCTGGCCTGCGGCACTTCCCACCGTCGGAACAGGCATTGGAACAGGCCATCGCCGCCACCGAAGATGCCTTGATGCCTTGGATACCAGCCTTGCGCCTGGATTCGGTGGAGGTAATGGAGTGTGCCGATGCGGTGCTGGCTCCCCTGCCGGGCGTGCTGGGCTATCCGCCGCAAGCGATCTGTGAGCTGGACATCGACGAAGTGGAGCGGGCATTCAACCAGCTGGCGCAGGTAGCGGCGGGTATGCCGGCAAAAAGCCTGGATATTCCGGAGCGGCCGGATTTCGTCGCCGCGCTGGTGGTGGTGCGTGAGCTGATGCATCACGTTGGCTGGCAGCAGTTGCGGTTGTTGGAGGTTGGGATGGTGGGGGCTGAAAACTAAAGCCAGAGCAGAGGCACCCCTCCCCAACCCTCCCCTGCTGCGCAAGGGAGGGGGCACAAGCCAAAGCTGCGGCGCGAACTGCCACCTCCCTTTGCCGCAGGCAAGGGGAGGGCTGGGGAGGGGTGCCTCTGCTCCGTTTTTGCCTTCCTCAATCCCGAAAGAATCAACTACAAAGCAGGCCGCTCCGGCCCCGTCCCCATCGCCTCCCGGTAGCGCCCATACAGGGCCAGCACCTTGTCCACGTACTGACGCGTCTCGGCATACGGCGGCACCCCGCCATAACGGGTAACCACGCCGATTCCGGCGTTGTACGCGGCAGCAGCCAAGGTCCGGTCACCGTTGTAACGGCGCAGCAGCGATTTCATGTAGCGCGCGCCACCATTGATGGACTGCGCAGGGGACAAGGGATCGCTCACGCCATATTCGCTTGCCGTCTCCGGCATCAACTGCATCACGCCCTGTGCGCCCTTGGGCGATATCGCCTTCTCATCGAACGCACTCTCGGCGTGGGCGACGGCACGCAGCCAGGCATCATCCACGCCGGTGGCCTTGGCAGCGGCACGGAACTGAGGGGCATGACGATTCAACTGTGGTGTGCCGACCCGCCCAAGCCCTTCATGGGCCGGTTCACCCGGCGGCGTGGCCACGGTGAAGCGCAGGTAGGGCGTTGAGCCCGGCAAGTTGCGAGTGGAGTAGACCAGCTTGCCGTCCTGCTCGCGCTCGTACAGGGTGCCACTGAACACGCCGAAGTTTCCCCACAGATTGGGCGTCTGCACGGCGTTGTTGTCGAGCTCGATGGCCTTGCAGCTGGAACCCGGCTCCGGCGCCGTCGCCGTCGCCATGCTGACCGTGCCTTTCTGCACGCAGCGGTACACCGTGCGTGCCTGCAACGGCGCACACAGCCCGTACAACAGCAGCAACAGCACAAGCGCGGCCGCGCGCGGCATGGGGCCAGGTCCAATCTTTAGGAAGGACACGATGCTGAGCTTGCATGTTTGAACGGCAGGTGATGAAAAACCCGCCAATCGCGCCCAAAATGAATACCCGCTTTCCACGCCCCGGCCCGCCCTCATGACCGTGCCCTTGCTCGGCTTCGACAACCCACAATTCCATACCGGACGCAACACCAGCGTACGGCGCGGAGCACGCTGGCACGGGGTCGCGCAGGCCTGCGTTGAACTGGGCGAAGGGCGCCAGCTTGGCCCCTTGCCACTGCAGACCGAACTGCGGGCGTTTGACGCCTTGAATGAGGCGGATCTGCGCGATGAGCATGACCCGGGCTGTCGTACGCCTGCGGGGTTATTGGCGGTGATGCAGCGTTTGTATCCCGGGTTTCGCAACGATGAGCTGGTGACCTTGGTGCACTTCTGGGTGGAGTGAGAACACTGACCTGGATGGCAACGGATAGTCTGGTCGCGTAGCAACCCGCAGCCCGGGTAAGCGCGGCGCACACGGGAAGCAAAGATGTAGTGCCGATTCAGATGGTCCGCAAACAGCCCCGGGTGCGCTGCGCTTACCCGGGCTACCGTGCAGCTGCGGCTGCGGCCTTTGCTATGGCCTTTGCTGTTGCTGTTGCTGTTGCTGTTGCTGTTGCTGTCGCCCTTCCCTTCTCCCGTTCACGGGAGAAGGTGGTGCGAAGCACCGGATGAGGGGAAGCTTTTGTTTTTGCTTTTGTTTTTGCTTTTGCTTTTGCTTCACCCAGCAAAAACAACAGAACCCCCACCGCACTCAACGCCGCTGCGCCGCCCGTAGATGCGTACCAACAGGCACCGAGAACGCCCGACCATCGGCAAGATCCCAGTTGATCGACCAGGTCATCACGCCACGAAAATCCGGATGCGGCTGGGTTGGCTTCACCTCATCGCACTGCGTCGCCGTGGTCAGGCAATCAAAGGCGCGATTGATATCAGCCGGCGTTGCATAACCATTGCCTGCGGCTCGCAGACCCGACGGCAATGCCAACGCGACCTGATCCGCACGCAGTCCAGCAAAACGGCCCTTGCCACCAGCCAGATCGAACCCTTCGATCAGCATCCTGGCCGAGCCCACCATCATGTCCACGCTGCCGCCCGGGTACTTCTCGGCACGGTATGGTGTGGGCAAACCACCGTTGTTGTAGAGCTGCACGTGCAGCAGATCCAATTCCTCGCGCAGGCCATCGATCAGCGGCAGATACGCACCCCAGATGCCTTCCATCGATACCAGACCACCCTGCACATATGGGTGCTCCGGCGCCATCGACACATACAGGTTCGGGTACATGCCATGCAGACGCTTCACCGCTGAAATCAGGTGCGGCGTAACCGGCGCACCGTGCACCACACCAGCAATCTTTTCCAGATCGACATCGATGCCATCAAAGCCGTAGGTATTGATCGCATCAGCAGTGGTGCGAACGAAGTTGTCTTCGTCGCGCTGCGTGTTCAAGGTCACCGTGCCGAGCTCACCGCCGAACGACAGCACCACGATCTTGCCCTGCGCGCGCTTGGCGGCGATGTCGGCGATCAGCTGCGCGCGGTCCAGTGCGGGATCCGGGTTGAATGCCACCTTGCCCTCGCCCATGTCGTCGGCGAAGGCCAGCACGATCACGTCCCAGCTCTCGTCCACCTTGCCCAGCGGCAACAAGCCCTGGCCGTTGTCGAAGTTGTGCAGATAACCCACCAGCGCGTGCCTGGGCAGCGCATGGCTATGCCCGGGCGCGACGCCAGCGCCTGCGGACGACACCGGCACCGGCGTTGCCTGACAGCCGAATGTGGAAACTAGCGCCAGCGCGCAGAACAACAGACCGATCGACTTCATCGCACCACCAGAAAGGGAAGACGCCCGATTCTAGGCATGCAAAACCATCTAAAAATCATTAAAAGACAATAACTTAGGAAAGTCGTCCTGTTTTGTCCCGGTTTGTCCGGCAGCTGACGTGCAGGCCGATCAACGAGAACCGGCAATGGCGAAAGCCAGGCCCGCCACTGGCCGAGGATGACCGCCGCTCAAGTGCACATTTTCATGCGCCGCTCGGCATCCCACAGTGCGCGCCGGGCCATGTCGTAGGCGCTATCGGCCGCGCTGAGCAGGCTGTGCTCGGCCTCCACCGGATCGGCGCCATTGTTGAAGCGGTACTCGGCGCGTTGCAGCGCGTCCAGGTGCGTCATCGCCGGGGCAAGCCACTGCCGGCGCTGCTGCCCAGTGCAGCGCGGGTAGCGCTGCTCCAGTGCCCCCAGCGCGACGCGGATACGGCGGCTGGCTTCACCTTTCATGTCCGGCGCCTTTTCGTAGCGGATGGGCGCCGCCTTATAGGCATCCCCGGTCGCCTCGCTGCCCAGATCGGACTTGCGCTCGTGCAGGTTGGGATTGAACGCCACCTCGGGCGGGCGCCGTGCCTGCGCCGGCTGGATATCAGGGCCGTGAATCAAGCGCGCCCCCATCTGCCCAAGCGTTGGCGGCTTTTCCTTGTCCTCGAACATGCCGGAAACCATTTTCTCCAGCGGTCGATCACCAACACCGGTCGCCAACTCGTCGCGGTGCTCGAACACCCGCTCGGTCGCGCTCTTCGGCCGGGTGGCGCTGCCGTCAGCCGGCACAGCCAATGTGCCGTCCTTGCCATACAGGCGTTGCGACCAGCCAGCCTGCGTTGCTGCGGGCTTGGATGCAGGCACTGCGGTCACGGCAGGTGGCGCAGTGGTGGGCGGCGCATCAACGGCGGGCGCGTTGCTGGTGGCTGCTGTCGGAGCACGCTGCGGACTATCCGGCAGCGCTGAAGCTGCGCGTTGCTGCGGCGGTGCGAGTGCGGCCGCTTGCGGTGAGGTCAGCAACCAGCGCAGCTGGATCCGCGTTTCTTCCCGTGCAACATTCAGCTCCGGCAACTGCAGCAGCAAACGCACCAGCCCGGACATGAATGCCAAGGCAATCATGCCCGCAGTCAATCGGGTCCATAACGGTTCAGCGGCAGATTCGGAACGCATGCAACTCCATCAAAACACGACGCAGAGCAATAACCGGCCCTGTCACGGTACATCCGCACACTGCAAAGACCGACAAGAGCACAACGAGTTCCACGATTGTGCCCATTGAATGTGTGAACCTGTGGCAAGAGTGGGTCATCATCGGGCAAACGCCGTCATCGTTCGCAGCACAAGGAGCCGTACGTGAATACCGTTACAGCACAGAACCTGGATGAAAGCATCGCCAAGCAGCTGTTCTTTGGCCATATCGCCGAAGATGTGCTGTTCCCCTATCCGCAGATCCGCGAACGTGACCGCGAGATGCTGGGCGCGATGACCGATGCCATCGACCAGTTCCTGGCCGACAAGACCACCGACCTGCGCCAGTACGACCGCGATGCCGAGCAGCCGCCGGCGTTCATCCAGGCACTGCGCGACATGGGCCTGTTCGGACTGATCATTCCCGAGGAATACGGCGGGCTGGAGCTCTCCAACGGCGCCTATGCACGCGTGCTGGGCCAGACCAGCAGCCACGACAGCTCGGTGTCGCTGACCATCGGTGCGCACAGCTCGATCGGCATGAAGGGCTTGTTGCTGTTCGGCAATGACGAGCAGAAGCAGCGCTACCTGCCCAAGCTGGCCAGCGGTGAGATGATCGCCGCGTTCTGCCTGACCGAATCCGGCGCCGGCTCCGATGCGGCCGCCATCCGCACCAAGGCACAGCGCAACGATGACGGCAGCTGGACGCTGAGCGGCGAGAAGATCTGGATCACCAACGGCGGGATTGCCGATTTCTACACCGTGTTCGCACGCACCGACACCCCCGAAGGCAAGGTCACCGCCTTCATCGTCGAAGCCGGCTGGGAAGGCGTGAGCCAGGGCCCGCACGAAGACAAGATGGGCATCCGCGCCTCGTCCACCACCACCGTCGCCTTCAGCGATGTGCGCGTTCCCGCAGCCAATGTGCTGGGCCCGGTTGGCAAGGGCTTCAAGGTGGCGATGAACATCCTCAACAGCGGCCGCACCGGCCTGGGCGGTGGCGCGGTTGGCGGCATGCGTGCACTGATCCGCATGGCCTGCGCACAGGCCAGCGAGCGCAAGCAGTTCGGCCAGCCGATTGCCGAGTTCGGCCTGGTGCGCGAGAAGATCGCGCAGATGACTGCCGATTGCTTCGCTGCCGAAAGCACGGTGTGGATGGTGGCGCATCTGATCGACAGCGGCCGCACCGATTACTCGGTGGAAGCGGCGATGAGCAAGATCTTCGCAAGCGAGGCGGTACAGCGCAGCTGCTACGAAGCGCTGCAGATCGCCGCCGGCAACGGCTTCATGCGCGAGCTTCCTTATGAGCAGATGACACGCGACACCCGCATTCTGTCGATCTTCGAAGGCACCAACGAGATCCTGCGCCTGTATGTGGCCTTGAATGGCCTGAAGGGCGTGGGCGCGACGCTGAGCGAACTGCAGAGCGCGGTGGGCGGCATTTTCAACGATCCGATCAAGGGCTTCGGCGTACTCAGCGATTACGCCGGCCGCCGCGTACGTGAAGCCACCGGCTATGGCACCGGCCGCATCCGGGCGCCACTCAACGATGCACTGCGACCGCTGGCGCGGCTGTGCGAGAAGTACACGGTGGAACTGTCCAAGGCGTCAGACCGGCTGCTGCGCAAGCACGGCAAGAAGATCGCCGATCAGCAGCACGCGCAGAAGCGGGTGGCGGACATCGCCATCGACCTGTTCGTCGGGCTGTGCGTGCTGTCGCGCGTCGAGAGCCTGCTGCAGGCTGGCCATCCAGCTGCGGAAGACGCGGTGAAGATAGCCCGCCTGTTCGCCCGTCAGGCCCGCCGCCGCATGGCGCGCAATGTACGCGGGCTGGAGCGCAACGAAGACGACATCGTCGAATCGCTGGCAGCATCGGTACTGGAGCGCGGCGGCTACGGCTGGGATGTGATGTAAGCCCCCGGATGTTTGTAGGTGCGGCGTAAGCCGCGAAGCCGACGCTCCATCCGCCGAGGGAGTTCCTGCAATTGCGAACTCCCTGGCAACTGATGGGTACATCAGCTTCGCGGCTGATGCCGCTCCCACAAAAAACCCGTGCATCGGTCCTTTGTAGGAGCGGCGTAAGCCGCGAACCCACCAAGCCATCCGCTGCAGACAGCCATGCAATTGCGAACGTAGTCGCCTCTTGGGTTGCACGGGGTGCGCGGCTTACGCCGCTCCTACAAAGCGGGGTCATCCGTCGCCAACTCACCGTCGCGCAGTACCCGCCGCATCAATGCCCGCCCCTGTCGGTCCAGGCCCAGCACGCGCGGCTTCACGCCATGATGGCGATAGCGATTGACCACCTTCTCCAACGCTGCCACCGCAGTGATATCCCACAGCTGCGCGCCGGACAGATCAATCACCACCGCACGTCCTTCAGCAACACGCGGATCAAACGCATCAATGAAGGCGTCGGCAGACGCAAAGAACACCTGCCCGCTCACCACGTAGTGAAGGCTGCCATCAGCCCGATCCAGCGCTTCCACGCGCAGCAGGCGTGCCACTTTCAACGCGAAGAACACCCCGCTCAGCAGCACGCCTACGCCAACACCGGCTGCCAGATTATGCGTACCCAAGGTCACTGCCACCGTTGCCAGCATCACCACGCCGGACAGGCGTGGGTGCCGCACCAGCGTTCCGAGGCTGCGCCAATCAAATGTGGACACGCTCACCATCACCATGATCGCCACCAGCGCGATCACCGGCACCTGCCCCACCCACGGCTTCAACAGCACCATCAGCACCAGCAGGAACACGCCGGCAAACAAGGTCGAAAGCCGGCCTCGGCCACCGTACTTCACGTTGCCAACGGTCTGCCCGATCATGCCGCAGCCGGCAATGCCCCCGAACAGACTGGCGGTGATGTTGGCTACACCCAGGCCCGTACATTCACGATTCTTGGAACTGGGCGTATCGGTCAGTTCGTCAACCACACGCGCCGTCATCATCGATTCGAGCAAACCGACCATCGCAATCGCCAAGGCCGGCATCGCGATGATGCGCAGTGTCTCCAGATCAAACGGCAACGAGGGCAAACCCAACCACTGCGGCAGCGCATCCGGCAACTTGCCAAGATCGGCAACCGTAGGCAGATCCAGTTTCAGCCACGACGCCAGTACGCTCAGCACCACGATGCAGATCAGCGGCGAGGGAATCGCGCGCAGCCCCGGCAAAGGCAGGCGTGGAAGCCCGTAGATGACCAGCAGGCCCAGGGCCAGCATCGCCCAGGTGGCGGCCGTGGCCCCATGCAGCTGCGGCAGCTGTGCGGCGAAGATCAGGATGGCAAGCGCATTGACGAAGCCGGTGCGCACCGAACTGCTGACAAAGCGCATCAGCACGCCCAGCCGCAGCACGCCGAACACGATCTGGATGAGGCCCGCCAACAGGCCGGCCGCGAACAGGTAGGGCAGACCATGCGCGCTGATCAGCGGCGCCGCCACCAAGGCCA
Organism: Stenotrophomonas sp. STEN023; assembly: GCF_056760135.1. Classification (NCBI taxonomy): domain Bacteria; kingdom Pseudomonadati; phylum Pseudomonadota; class Gammaproteobacteria; order Lysobacterales; family Lysobacteraceae; genus Stenotrophomonas; species Stenotrophomonas sp. STEN023. Next base: position 68,195 of record NZ_JBRREF010000004.1, read on the forward strand.
CCGAACCGGCAGCCGCCGTGATCATCGCCGGCCGACCGCCGAACACCGCGATGACGATGCTCAGCACGAAGGAAGCGAACAGGCCAACCTGCGGGTCCACCCCGGCCACGAATGAGAACGCGATGACCTCGGGGATCAGCGCAAACGTGGCCACCGCGCCGGCCAACATTTCACGCAGGGGATTGGCGCGCCATTGCGCCAGTTCAGAATGCAGGGAGGACATACGGGCTGGCCGCCAGCGCTGGCAGAGCAGGCGGAATCAAAGTAAGGGGCGCGAATTATGCCTGCTTGGGTTACTGGGTGCTGGTTAGGGCAGCTTCCGTGAACGTCCAAAGCTACCCGTCCCCAGCCCTCCCCTTTGCTACGCAAAATGGAGGGGGCAGAAGCTCCCTCCCTTTGCCGCAGGCAAGGGGAGGGCTGGGGAGGGGTGCTTTTCGAGCAGAACCAAAACCCCAAAATCCCCCCCTGCGGTAGCATTCCCTCCCCCGCATCACCTTCGCCCCCCATGCCCCACTACACCGGCCCCCTGCTCACCCGCCCGCTGCTCGAGCAGCTGCAAAACGCCCTGAAGAAGGGCAACAGCGAGCTCGGCACCTCGCTCGACCTGGGCCGCAGCCAGGAAAGCATCAGCCTCAGCGCCGACAGCTGGCAGTACAAGGGCCAGCACTACCCGTGGCCGGCCAAACTCAAGGACCGCACCATCTATTACTGGGATGGCGACGAATTCAGCGCCGCCTCGCGCTTCGGCAGCGGCCTGTACAAGCTGGTGCCCACCGACTGGGGCATCCCCACCTTCGAGATCGACGGTATCAAGATGCTGGTCAGCGCGCAGATCTCGCCACTGGACGACGCCCGCCGCAAGGTCGCGCTGGTGGAGCCACGCGGCAAGCAGATTCTGGACACCTGCGGCGGCATGGGCTATTTCGCTGCCTGCTGCCTGGACGAAGGCGTGGCCAGCATCCGCTCGTTCGAGAAGAGCCCGGAGGTGCTGTGGCTGCGCACCCTCAACCCATGGTCGCCGGATCCCGATGCTGAACACGCAGGCGGCCGACTGCAGTTGAACCACGGTGATGTCTCCAAGGAAATCGAAGGCATCGCCGACGCCTCGATGGATGCGGTGCTGCATGACCCGCCCCGCTTCGGCATCGCCGGCGAGCTGTATTCACAGGTGTTCTACGACCACCTTGCCCGCGTGCTGCGCAAAGGCGGCCGCTTGTTCCACTACACCGGCGCCCCCAACAAGCTGACCAGCGGCCGCGACGTGCCGCGCGAAGTCGCCACCCGCCTGCAGAAAGCCGGCTTCAAGGCCGAACTGGCGCTGGACGGTGTGCTGGCGATACGTAAATAGCCGACCTTTGTAGGAGCGGCGTAAACCGCGAAGCTCGTACCCCTTCATGCCCCAGTCCAATGGCTGTCTCATTGGCACCAGCTTCGCGGCTTACGCCGCTCCTACAAAAAGACGCCAAGCTGTATACGCCAGCCTTCACCTCGCCTGCGCGACACTGCGCATTCCGAAGCGGAGGCAGCCCATGGCAACCGAAACCGTACGCGGCAAAACCGTCACCATCCATTTCGACGGCGAGCGTTGCATCCACTCACGCAACTGCGTGCTCAGCCATCCGGATGTGTTCGTACCCAACGTGGTCGGCGAATGGATCCACCCCGACGCGGTCGCCCCGGAAGAGGTGGAGCTGATCGCCCGCAACTGCCCCTCAGGCGCCATCCGCTACGAATACAACGACGGCACGCACAGCGAACCGGCACCGGTGGTGAACCTGGTGCATATCCGTGAGAACGGCCCCCTCGCCTTCAACGCGCCCCTGCTGATCGCCGGCAAGGAGGAAGGCATGCGCGCGACGCTATGCCGCTGTGGCGAATCGCATAACAAACCGTTCTGCGATCACCGCCATGTCGAGTGCGGTTTCGTCGCCACTGGCGAACCCGCTGAAAAGAAGTCAGAGGCATTGCCGAAGCGCGATGGTCCACTTCAGGTCAAGCCGACCAAGAATGGCCCGCTGCATGTCATTGGCAATCTCGAAGTTGTCAGCGGCACCGGGCGCACCATCGATCGCCTCAGCGAAACCTGGCTATGCCGCTGCGGTCACTCCAACAACAAGCCCTTTTGCGATGGCAGCCACAGGAAAGCCGGCTTCCAGGCTGACGGTGAGTAAGGCGCAGCATTGCCCGACTCGACCCGAGCCAGCAAGTGGCTTCAATTGAAACGCTGCAACTTCAACAACCGGACCAGCAACATTGCAGTCCGCGTTTCCTGAAAGTACTGAAAGCCACTGATACGAAAGCAGATCGACTAGAGATCGTAAGACAGCAGGTCATACCCCGTAACCGCACGCACAATGCGTTGATGCACGAACGAGCCACTGCCGCCATTGGTCAGCACCACGATGCCGCGCCGTCGCTGCGCATCACCTATCGCGAAATTCTTGAAGATGCCGCTGTTACTGCCAGAGTGGTAGAACACCGGTCCGTCACGGGTCTGCTCGGCATTCCAGCCCAGGCATTTCTCGGTCCATCGACCGGGCAAGCTGATCTGAGAGGTCAACATTGCCTGTCGTGCGGCTTCGCTTATTTCCCATGCCGCACGCTTGCGGCCGGCCATCATCAAACTGAGGAAGGTCGCGTAGTCCTGCACTGTCGTACGCAGGCTTGCAGCGGCATTGGCGAGGATATCGCCAGGCCAGGCCACCAGACCGGCAGGGGCCAGCGCCAGCACTTCAGGCATCGCGCCTTCAGCATCCGCGTACTTCCACGCGGACAACGGCTTACCCCAGCGGTCCGCGACCTGCTGAGCAACGCTCCACTGCTCGCGGATCACCTGTCGTGGCGCGCCGCCATCGATACGATCATGCGCTGGATATCCAAAGACAGAGCGCGCAGCCAGATCCGCATTCCACGTGTAACTGCTGTCCTTCATCCCGGCCGGGCCGAATAGATACATCTGCATAGCCTCATCCAAGCTTTGCCCGGTGATGCCCTCTACGACAAGTTGCAGCCAGACGAACGCCTCGCCGGAATAGTTGATCCGCGTACCAGGCTTGACCATCGGCACCAGCTTCTCCGTCGCTGGCGACTTGCGCCAATCCGGAAGACCCGTCGTATGCCGCAGTACATCGCGCGCGGTGATCAGCGCAAGCCACGGGTGATCACCGAGGTAATCAGGCCAGCGATAAGCCACCAGCGGCGCATCCAGATCAATCTTCCCCTGCTCCACCAACTGCATCACCAGATAGGCAAACACCGGCTTGCTGAGTGACGCGTCCTCGAACACCGTGCGTGCATCCACGGGCGCTTGCGCCTGCACATTGGCCAGGCCAAAGCCCCGACTCCAAGCTACTTCGCCATCCTCGACAACGGCGATGCCAACACCTGGAACCGCGAAGGCCTGCATGATTCGCGGGAGTTCGGCGAGGAGTGTTTCATCAGGAATCCATGAACTACTGCTGGTGTCCTTGCGCGGCGCGGCCAGCGCTCGCACCGACGGCAGTGTGGCAAGGATGCCCATCATTCCTGATTGCAGAATGAAGCGGCGGCGGCTTGGAACTGTGCGAGTAGGCATTGCCAGCGGTCTCGGCCAATGATTGCTGAGCTTAGCCGTTGTTCCGGAACTATTGGACGATAGACGACCAATTGAAGTTTTCTGGCAAAGCGCCAACACGCGGCTCAGCGTGCAGCCGTACTCCTGCTTTCTCAGGAGGCGGGCCGCGGCGTTCAGACGCGAGCAACAGCTCCGCCGTGAAGGTTGTGATGAACAGCGGATCTTCGAAGTTGATCCTGCTTTGGGAGAACGGAAGCGTCTGCGCGCGTTCGGGGTCATCCGCGCGGCGACGAAAATCGAACAGCAAGAACACAGGCGACAGTGCCACCAGCCGGGGATCGGCCCTCCATTGCTGACGTTGATGTGCGGCGACTGCCACAGGTATCGCCCGCTATCTAGCGGCGGCCTTCCAAACGCTCCCGCATGCGAAAAACTGACTCTGAACCTGTTCGCGCCATCCACTTCCGAGGGAATAAACCCGGGGCGGAAATGCCAGATATCAAAATATTTCACCCCATAACCAACATTTCATTCCACCCGGAAAGTTCGTAGTTAATTTCCTGAGTAGTGGCAGTGACCGACACTGAATCTTCCATTACAGTTCGGAAGCTTCGTTCAAGTTAGGTACATCTGTAACTATTCCTCCGTTTCCCGTTAATCCCCGGGCGAAGCGCATTCTTAAGCAGGAGAGAGAACAGCAATGAAGACAGTCAAGGTATTGACCCGCTCCGCTCTTACGGTGGCCCTGATGGGTGCGGTAATGAGCTTTGGCGCGCACGCGCAGTCCACGTCAGGCGCCATCAGCGGCTCGGCCGACGCCGGAAGCACCATCGTTATCGAAAGCTCCACAGGCCTCTCACGCACCGTGGTGGTGGACGCCAACGGTCGCTTCAACGTCGGCAGCCTGCCGGTTGGCAGCTATACCGTGAAGCAGATCAAGGATGGCGCTACCGTCGGCACCCGCAGCATCACCGTTGCGGTTTCCTCCACCGCGGACGCATCGTTCGACGCGACGACACTGTCGGTTGTCGAGGTCGTGGGCTCGCGAATGCAGCCTATCGACGTGACCCAGGTCGATTCACGCATGGTCATCACGGCCGAGCAGTTGGCCAAGCTGCCGATCGCCCGTAGCGCAGATGCGATCGCACAGTTGGCTCCTGGTGTCATTCAAGGTTCCAACGACTTCGTGAATGCATCCAATGGCCAGCGCCTGTCTTCGTTTGGTGGCGCTTCTGTCTCCGAGAACGCCTACTACATCAACGGCATGAACGTTACCGATCCGTTGAAGGGTTTCGGTGGCATCGAACTGCCCTATGGCTCCATCGAACAGCAGGAAGTGTTGACCGGCGGCTACGGTGCTGCGTACGGACGTACCACGGGCGGCGTGATCAACCAGATTGGTAAGCGCGGCACAAATGAGTGGAAGTTTGGTGGGCAGCTGCAGTGGACCCCGGAATGGGGCAAGGGTGCACCGCGCAATACCTACTATTCCGATGCGTTGCCGGGCGCTGTCGGCAGCAAGGACCTGTACCAGTACCGCGAAGACAATGTGGGCTGGTCGACGGTACAGAGCGCCTACGTAGGTGGTCCGATCATCAAGGACAAGCTGTATCTGTTCGCCTCGGTGGAGGGTTCACGATCCGAAGATCAGGTCGTAGGCGTGAAGTCGTCGGCATCACAGGTCTCGGAACGCACCTTCAAGGACCCGAAGTGGTACGCCAAGGTTGACTGGAACATCACCAACGACCACATCATGGAACTGACTGCGGCCTCAACGCAGCATAAGTTCTCAGGCGAAAACTACCGCTACGACTACAGCAATTTCAGCAAGGGTGACTACCTCAGCGATGCAACTGCGACCGATACCAAGGCGCTGATGTGGATTGCCAAGTACACCGGCTATCTCACCGACAACCTGACGGTCAGCGCCCAGTACGGCGAACAGACCACGGACATGAAGTCTGATCCGGACAACAAGTTCTCCAACCTGATTCCGGTCGGTGGCAGCGTCAACCAGAACCCGGCCCTGAACGGCGGAACCCCGATCACCAACGCCAACAAGCTGGCGCAGATCACCGATCCCAAGCATCAGACATTCGGCGCGAATTACCGTTTGGACGTGACCTACCATCTGGGCGATCACGCGATCACCGCCGGTATCGACAACCAGCGGACCGAAGACCGTAACGACAGCACCATCATGGCGCCGGATGCCGGTTACTACTGGCTCTATGGCCGCAAGCCGAACGCAATGACACCGATCAGCGAAGGCGGCGTCGATGCACCGGGCAACTATCCTGGCGGCGAGACTGGCTACTACGTTTCCAAGTACATCCAGGAAACCCGTGCCTCGGTCAAGGTCATGCAGCGTGCCCAGTACATCGAGGACAACTGGCAGGTCAACGACCGCTGGTTGGTCAAGCTCGGCCTGCGCAATGACCAGTTCATCAACTACAACCCGGAAGGCCAGGCGTACATCAAGCAGACCAAGCCGCAGTGGGCACCGCGACTTGGCTTCGCCTGGGACGTCAACGGCGAAGGCACCTTCAAGGTCTATGGTAATGCTGGCCGTTACTACCTCGCGCTGCCGACCTCGCTGGCTGCGCGTGGCGCGGCGGGTTCCATTTACACCAACGAGTACTACACCTACACCGGCATCGACGCGAACGGTAACCCGACTGGCCTGACCGCCATCGACACCATCAATGGCCCGGGTGTGCCCTACTCCGCCAATCGCGAATACGGCCAATCACCCGATCCGAAGACGGTTACCGCGAAGAACCTGAAAGCTCAGTCGCAGGATGAGTTCATCGTAGGCTTCGACAAGGTCTTCAACGAGAACTGGAACTACGGTGCCAAGCTGACGTACCGCAAGTTGAACAATGCAATCGATGACACCTGCTACATCGAGAAGTTCGAAGAGGTGGCTGATGCCCAGGGCATCGACACCACCGGCTTGCGCGGTTGCTACTTCTTCAACCCCGGCGAAACCGCGGTGTTCAACCTGCCCAATGGCCAGGGTGGCTACACCGAACTGACCCTCACCAACGCAGATCTCGGCTACCCGGCCGTGAAGCGCACCTACACTGCATTGGATGCCTACATTGAGCACCCGTTCGATGGAAAGCTGTGGGGCCGCGTGACCTATACCTTCGCGCACAGCCGCGGCAACACCGAAGGCCAGGTCAAGTCTGACATCGGCCAGGGTGACATCTCGGCGACGCAGGACTGGGACTACCCGTACCTGATGGAGTACGGCGGTGGCCGTCTTCCGAATGATCGGACCCACCAGCTCAAGGCAATGGGCATGTGGCAGATCAACCCGGAATGGAGCATCAGCGGCACGCTGCAGGTCATGAGCGGCACGCCGAACTCCTGCCAGGGTGCCTACGGCCCGGATGAAACCTATCCGGCCTATCCGGGCAACTACTACCACTGGTGTGGTGGCAAGCCGGCCAAGATGGGCGACGCTGGTGAGACGCCCTGGATCAAGAACCTCAACCTCAGTGGCGAGTATCGACCCAACTTCGCTGATGGCAAGCTGGCCTTCACCGTTGACGTGCTGAATGTGTTGAACGAGCAGAAGGCTACCCGCCTCGAGCCGGACTACAGCCCGGGTACCTACCGTCAGGTCCTGTCCTGGCAGGCCCCGCGCAGCATGCGCCTTGGCGTGACGTACGACTTCTGATTCACCCGTTGTGAGCAAAAGAGGGGGGCGCTAAGGCGCCCCCTTTCTTTTTTTTCCATCGCTGGCAGTAACCCTGCATGCAACGACCAATGGCACTTGCAGAATGTCATTAGCAATCTAATCAAAGGACTTGCTTGCAGTAAATGCTAGAACAAGAGTCCAGGGCGAGGTCGATCAACTCGCCATTTGAAACGTATTTCCGGCCCTCCTGACAAAGCACCAGGTCAACGGGGCACACTTCGCCTCAAGGAAACTCGATAGCCCGCCGACTTTCCACTTGAGCGATCGGATTACGGATAAACAAACTCCGCCGGACTCTCAAAGAATCACACTAAATAATATGTTTTAAAGTCATTTGATGCTGTACGCTCGAAACTCGTACAGAGTCTGTATTTTTGCTTACTGTCCGCGGGCAACCTTCTCCGAATTCATCGAATCAGTCGTTCCCATGTCTTATCGCACTCAGGTCAAGGAAGTTCTGGTCGTCGATGACGACACTGCGTTTCGCGATGAAGTACTGACCCCTTGCCTGAATGGTGCAGGATTCAAAGTACTCCGCGCAGCCAATATCCGCGAGATGTATCGCGAACTGCTCGTATCCGAGCCCGCCCTGATCCTCATGGATGTCAGTCTTCCTGATGAAAGTGGTTTCAGTGCGCTTGAACACCTTCGACGCATTGGAAAGTATCCCGTCGTAATGATGGCGGGTCGATATTCACTGGATGATATGTTTTTGGGTCTTGAGAATGGTGCGGATGCCTATCTGCCCAAGAGCATCGATGCCACAAGCCTGATCGCGACGTTACACAGCTGCATCGTTCGGCATGGGCGGATCGCCCCGCACATTGACGCTATCGAAGAAGAGCACGCAACCGCTCGGAATCACAAGGCAGACTGGCAGCTCGATAGCATCTCCTGGCATATGCTTTCCCCGAAGGGGATCAAGATCTGGCTGAACTCCGCTGAACGAATATTCGTCCAGCAGCTATGGTCATCGCAGGGCAAACCAGTTCGCCGCGAAGCATTGATCGAGTCACTCACTGCGGACATGAATGGCTTTGACCCTCATCGATTGGAAGTCGTCGTGCATCGGCTACGGAAGAAGGTGGTTGACCTGGCAGGCGAGCACCTACCCGTCATAACGCTGCGCAGCATCGGCTACGCCATGTCCCGGAATGAGTGACGCCGTTCGCGCTGTTGAGCCTCGTTGAAGTCCCAATGTTGCCGGAACCCCGACTCATCATCCGCATGCAGAGTCCGTCGTCCTGCGCTGAAAAGCTGCCTAAGGTAGGCACGTATCGCCCCACTGCTGGGGCGCCTTGATAAGGGTGAATGCTCACGCCCTATACAAGTGATGGTCGTATCCAATCCTGGCTCCAAGACAACCCAGCCACAAAAGCACGCGTCTTCGTGTGCCCGAGGCCTGCAAGCTGTAATGGCCGCAGCGGCGTAAATCGTAGAACGTCGATTTGGCCTGGTATTCAACCAGGGCTTGGCCACGCGAGAACAAGCCGTATTTTTACCGAGACCGCATCAGCAATCTTGCGCATGAAGTCCCCGCGAGCGGCGCCCAGTATTGCCGTGGTCGAATCACGACGCTTGATACTCTGGTGAATGACGTGGCCCCTACCGCATCGACTGCCTCCAAAGGCAAACCCAACATCCTGGTGATCTTCGGCGACGATATCGGCATTCCACAGATCAGCGCGTATACGCGCGGGCTGATGGGTTACCAGACGCCCAACATCGATCGCATTGCCAATGAAGGCGCGTTCTGCACGGACTCTTATGGGCAGCAAAGCTGCACGGCCGGGCGCGCCTCATTCATTCTTGGCCAGGAGCCATTTCGTACCGGCCTGTTGACCATCGGTATGCCCGGCGATCCGCATGGAATCGCCGAATGGATGCCGACGATTGCCGACGTGCTCAAGAGCGAAGGCTATGCAACCGGTCAGTTCGGCAAGAATCACCTGGGCGACCAGGATCAGCATCTGCCGACCAACCATGGCTTCGATGAGTTCTTCGGCAATCTCTATCACCTCAATGCCGAGGAGGAACCGGAAAGCTACTTCTATCCAAAAGATCCCGCGTTCAAGAAAAAGTACGGGCCGCGCGGTGTTATCCACTCCTATGGCGATGGCAAGGTCGAGGACACTGGACCACTCAACAAGGCACGCATGCCGACAGTGGATGAAGAGTTCCTCGGTGCGGCGCAGACCTTCATCAAGAAGAGCGTCAAGGACAAATCACCGTTCTTCGTCTGGTTCAATACCACCCGCATGCACGTCTTCACCCATCTCAAGGACGAGTCGCTGGGCAAGACCGGCAAGGGCATGCATGCGGATGGCATGGTCGAGCACGACGGCCATGTCGGCCAGTTGCTCGACCTGTTGGACAAGCTTGGCGTCGACGACAACGCCATTGTGGTTTACACCACCGACAACGGCGCGGAAATTGCACTGTGGCCTGATGGCGCAATGACCATGTTCCGTGGCGAGAAGGGCTCGACCTGGGAAGGCGGCTTCCGCATTCCGATGGCGATCCGCTGGCCTGGCGTGATCAAGCCGGGCACGGTAGTCAACGAACCCATTTCGCTTATCGATATGTTTCCCACGCTATGCGCAGCGGCGGGAGTTCCGGATATCAAGGAAAAACTGGCCAAGGGCGTCACGCTCGGCAAGAAGAAGTTCAAGGTGAAGCTGGACGGCTACAACTTCATGCCCTTCCTGCAAGGCAAGGAGAAGGAAGGGCCGCGCAAATCGATCTTCTACTTCGACCAGGGCGGGAACCTCAACGCCGTACGCTACCAGGACTGGAAGCTGAGCTTTGCCGTGCAGGCGCATGGCAACATCGCCACCGGCTCCAGAACGGTAACCAACTGGGCAATGATCACCAACCTGCGCATGGACCCGTACGAACGCGGCATGGAGGACGGCGGCGGCGCGGTGGATTTCCTGGCGCGGCAGATGTGGCTGATCGTGCCGGTGATGGGTGCCATCAAGTCCTTCTTCTCGGACTTCAAAGATTTCCCTTATCAGCCCGGCAGTTCACTCAATGCAGGCAGCATCAACTACGACTTGATCCGGCAGACTGAAGCGCTGAGTCGGCTGAAGGAATTGGAATCGCTGCATCCGAGCAGTTGAGCCTTACGGGAACAATCCCCCGTGAAAGAATAACAGCGCAGAGCCTACGCTCTGCGCTGTTGCCATTACCCCGAGTCAATGAACTCAGCCCGCGCGACTCAGAACGAGTACGCGACGGTGACGCGGGCATTGCGGCCCGGCTCGCTGTAACGCCCAATGCCGTCATCGTTGACGTAGCCGTACAGCGTATTGGTGCCCTTGTTGATCACCCGCACGCGCTGCCACAGGTAGTATTCGCGATCGGTCAGGTTGTAGATGCCCGCGGTAACCCGCAACTGCGAGGTGATGTTCCAGCTGCCGGTGAGGTCCAGCACCGTGTAGCCATCGGCCTTGCCTGTCCACGCCGGTACCACCTGCGTGCCACTGGCCGACGTGGTGTAGGCATCGCTGGCGCTCTTGCCCCAGGCGTGGGTCAGGTTTGCGCTGATGTTCCACAGCGGCGAAGGTGCATAGCGCACGCCCAGTACCGCGCTGGCCGGCACGATGCTCTCCAGCGGATCTCCATTGTGCTTCTCGCCCTTGCTGTACGCCGCCGCCATTCGCGACGACCACGCGTCGGCAATCTGCCAGCGCCCTTCCAGCTCGGCGCCCTTCACCGTCACCTTGCCCGCATTGATCGGCATCGTACTGTTGTAGCTGTACTGCACGGGACCGGTTGGCGCGGTGCGGTAGCCATTGGCATACGGCACCGCCTTGGTCACCGTCTCGATGAAGTTGTCGTACTGGTCGCGGAACACCGAGAAACCCAACTGCGCGCGATCGGTAGTCCAGCGGTAACCCAGCTCGATGTTCAGACTCTTCTCCGCATCCAGATCCGGATTGGACATCGAAGTGTCGAGCTGGATCGGTGCACCGCTCACTGCATCGAACGCGGCGCTGGCGCTGGTCGGCGAGTACAGATCGGCCACGCTCGGTGCACGGAAGCCACGGCCAAGCTGCGCCCACAGTGCATGGTCGGGCAGGAAGCGGAACTCCGCCCCCACCTGCCAGCTCGGTGCCGAGAAGCGAAGGTCACGCACGCTGCCGGTCTTGTCGACGAAAGTACTGTCTACCTGCGGCGAGTAATCGTAGCGGTCATAGCGCAGGCCGCCGCTGAGCAGCAGGCGCTCGTCGAACAGGCTCAGGCTGTCGCGCAGGTACAGGTTCCAGGAGCGTGCATCGGTCTTGGGCACCTGACGCGGATCGTGCTCGACGCTGGCAATGTCACCGGCCGCATTCCAACGGGTATCCACCGCGGTGTAGTCGATGTCGCGCTGCTGCCAGGCCAGGCCGTAGCCGATGTCATGCCGCACAGGGCCTTCCACCACCTTGCTGAAGTCCAGCGCTGCGCGGTCCAGGGTCTGCTCGGTGGCGCGGTCTTCGCTGCGCTTGCAGGGAGCGCCACCACCCGGGCAACCGCTGCCGGCCAGAATACGGGTAACGCCACGGCTGTCGGTGACCTGGCGGTCCAGCTGCGCATCAAGGGTGTCGAACAAGGCATTGCCTGCACGCCACTGCCAACTCACGCCGTAACGGTCGCGGTCATTGCGATCGTCGCCCTTGCGCTCCAGGTAGCCCGGCGCGTAGACGCGGGAAAGATTGTCAACCTCGTTGTGGGCGCGGCCGCGCTCGTACATGAAGCCCAGCGTGTGTGCGTCCGACAACTGCAAATCAACCTTGCCCAGCAGGTTGTCACGCGTGCTGTCGACCGGATCCGGCGTGCGCCGACCGACACCGATCCGGTCCACCGTGCTGTCGTACCAGCTTTCGCTTTCATGGCCTTCGCGGCGGGTATAGACCAGCATCGACTCGACGATGCCGGTGCGGTTGGCCAAGCTCAGCGTGCCCATGGTCTCGTCGTTGGAGCCGCTGTAGCCGAACTTCACCCCGACATGGGTGTCGTTGCCTTCGGGCTTGAGGTAGTCCGCCGGGTCCTTGGTGGTGAATACCACCGCGCCGCCAAGCGCACCGCTGCCGGAGGTGATCGAATCCGCGCCCTTGACCACCTGCAGGCTCTTCAGCGTATCGATGTCTACATCGCCGCGGCCGCTGCGGAAGAACTCGTAGGAGCGCGCCGTCTCCACCGATTCGGCCAGGCTCAGGCCGTCGACGGTGATTGCCACGCGATCGCTTTCCAGGCCACGGATGTTGAAGCCGTTGTCACCGAAGCGACCCATGTCGACCACGCTTACGCCCGGAATGTAGCGGATGGCTTCTTCCATGTTGTTGGCCATCTCTGCATCGAGATCGGCGGCGCTGAGCACGGTCACGTTCTGGTTGCGCGACTTGCTCTTCTTGGCCCGTTCGGCCTCGACCCGGACGGTGTCCAGATTCGACGCGTCCGGCGCCTCGGCACGGGCGACGCCGGACAGGCTGGCCAGCACGGCCAGCGCAAGCACGGATACAGCTGCATTCATCAGAGATCTCCACAGAAAGGTAATGGCGGGGACTACGCCGTTCCTGGCTGCTCGATCACGTGGACCATGCCGGCTGGGGGGCACCGGCGCCGCACTGGCGCCGTGTCATTGCAGAAACTGGAGTGACCGGCCGCAGGCAGCGACCGCTACGCAGGGCTCAACGGTTGCCGTTGGCCGAATGGGCACCGGCAACCGGCTCGGGATCGCGGGCGTCAACGATGCCGTCGCGATTGCTGTCAGCACGGTCGAACAGGCGCTTGCCGGACACCTGGTACTCGGCAAAGGTCATGCGGCCATCCTTGTCGGTATCCAGCGAATCGAAACGCACGCCAGCCTGGCGGCTTGCCGCCTCGCGGACCTTGCTGCGCTGCGCGTCCAGCCGGCCTTCGAACTCGGCAGTGTATTCGGCCAGATCCAACACGCCATCGCCGTCGGTATCGGCAGCGGCGAAGGTGGCGCTGCGTGCGGCGTCGAATTCGGCGCGCTCCACCAGTCCATCGCCATTGCGGTCGTACAACTCCAGCATGCCGTTGGCGGTATGCGAGGTCGGCATCTTCAGCGGATCACGGTTGTCGCTGGCAGCGGTTTCCCGGGTAGCGTCCTGGCTCTTCTCGTAACCGGCCCAGGTGCGCTCGCCGGCGGCATCGAACTCGGCCCGGCTGATGCTGCCGTTCTTGTCGCGGTCCAGCGCCTTGAAGCGGGTATCGGTCTGGCGCAGGTGGCCAGCACGCGCATCGGCCAGGCGCACATCGAAGCGCTGCAGGTATTCGTCCACGTATTCCTGGCGATCGACGTGCCCATCGTTGCTGGCATCGGTGGCGTCATAACGCTGGCGACGGAACTGCTCGAAGGCATTCCAGCTCACTGCGCCGGTCTTGTCCGGGTCGAACTGGGTCAGGAAGGCGGTAACCGTCGGCGACACTGCGGGCGGTGCGGCGGTCTGCGCCGAGGCAAGCGGGGCCAGCACCGCTGCCAGCAGCGTGGCAACAGCAAAGGAGGTTTTCATCGGGGATATCCCTGTTGGAAAGCGGCTTAGGGTTCGAGCACGCGGAAGCTGAGCGTGTAGTTGTTGCCGTACTCCGGCGCTGCGGCCCCAGCCGGTGCCGGCCCGCGGTAGCGGATCAGGGCCAGATAGGTGCCCGGCTGCTGCAAGGCGAATGAGGCCTTGCCGGCAGCATCGGTGCTCAGCTCGACCGGAGCCGGCTGGATCTCGTCGTCACCGCGTGCGGCGTGGATTTCCACCTTCTGTGCCGGCAGCGGCTTGCCGTCGTAATGCACCTCGAAAACGAACTGCTCACCGACGTACAGGTCCGATGGATGGGTCACCGGCACCAGTTCCAGGCCCTTGCCATACGGCGCCAAGGCTTGCCGGGTCGGCTCACCGGCAGTCAGGTAGACCTCGGAGCGCGACAGGCTCTGGTAATGCGAAAGCACCGTGGCGCCGGCGGGCAGTGGCTTGGCCGGATCACGGCTGCTTTCCTTGCGGCCATCCACTTCCCAGGTGCGGAACACGGCGCCAAGGCGGTTGCCGGTAGAGAAGCGGTACGTGCCCTTCTTGCCCGGCAGGGTCTGTTCGACCACGGCGCGTGTCTTCAGTCGCTGCACCACATCGGGCGCATGCTGCACACCGTCGGGATCGGTGACGACGAACTCGCTGTTGTCGAACACCACTTCGGGCACGAAGAAATGCTCGGCGAAGCTGGCATCCAAGGTAACCGTGCTGGTCGGCTGCACCTTGAAGGTGGCCGGGGCGAGGTACGGCGTATGCGCCTGGGCAGGCAGTACCGCAGCGGCCAGCAGCAGGCAGGCCAAAGGACGGAAGTTCATCGAAGGGTCTCATGGAGGGGACCGGCGCGATGCCGGCGGCCGATACGTTAATCCAATTGCGAATGATTCGCAATACTGTTTATCCATGAGCGACAGCGATCGCTCGAGTCCCGCGGGCTATCCGGAGTGCGGAGCTAGACCAATGGCACCGGCTGCAACAACGGATTCGCACTGGTTGACCGACGCCCTCCCAACCTCCCTCGCGCCATACCGCAATTTGACCGCACAGTGGACGCGGCAAGATGCCCTACGTCATGCATCACTGCATTGAGGACCGCAGAAGCAGCGGCATAGCTTCTTGCAGGGATCTCAGCGGCTCAGCGCAAAATGACCGATGGAGCAACGCATGGAATTCGGGCGCCTCAGGCATGGGGACGGTGCCGAGCTGATGAACAGCGATGCATGGCGTCCAGGAATTCATCACCGCTGCACCTTTAAGGCTTGGCAGGCTATCGATCCCGATCTCCATGTTCCGCTGGGGAATTCCCATAGCTTCCAACTGCCGCTTGACGATGGACATCGTCGTACCGAGCAACATCCGGGCTTGGGGCCACACCACGGCTTGACCATCCCAGAACACGATGTTCCAGATGGTCCCCTCACTGATGTGTCCCTGCCTATCAAGGAAAACAGCGTCATCAAAGCCCCGCTCCACCGCTTGCCGCAGCAGATACGTCTTGGCGATCTCACCCACATGCTTGAGGTGCGGCAGCATCCGCTCGTGCTCTACCAAAGCCATCCTCAGCGGCCCAACTGGACCATTTGAAGGCGCGCTTGCTCGCACCAACAGATCCGGCAAATGCCGATCCACCTCCGCCGTAAACTCGCCAGCGGAGGAGTACACGGTAGCGGTCAAGGAAACATCAGCATCTTCACTTGGCAGCGCAGCGCTGAGATGGCTCAGAATCGTTTCATGGGGCAGCGCGTGGTCAAACATCGCCTGCGATGCCGCTCGCAAGCGAGCCAGATGCAGATCAAGACCACGCACCTGACCGCTGCGAACCTGCATGGCGGTGAAGTGCGCATAGCCGGCGAAGGCCAAGGGCGCGAGATCGCTCGCGCTGGCGAGATGCCCATTACGCTGGGCTGGCTTCAATGTGGACGATTGTGGATTTTCGATGGACATGCGCGTCTCCTTTCAAAGGCAGCACCCAGCCTAAACCTTGACAGCGCTGTTAGAGTCAAGCACCGATGGAAGGAGTGTCAGATGCGCATTGGAGAACTGGCCCGACGCAGTGGGGTGAGCGAAAGGATGCTTCGCTACTACGAACAGCAGGGGCTCCTGCGACCTACACGCACCGAGGCACGCTACCGTGATTACGGGCAGGCCGAGTTGCAAGCTGCCCAGCGCATCAAGCTCCTGAGCGAATCTGGAATCAAACTCGACGCCGTCAAAGTATTGCTGCCCTGCATGGTTGACGGACCAGAAGTCTTCGATCTGTGCGACGATATCGTCGCTACCCTTCGCGAGGAAGTAAGAAGGCTGGACGAGAAACTGGATGCACTGACCGAAAGCAGGCGGATCATCGCCAACTTTCTAGCAGGCGTTGATGGTGCCGCACTGGACCCTCGGGCCTGAGCAGCGCCACATCTTCATCGCCGAGAGCGGCGATCCGCTGACGAAGTACGGTTTGGATACGGCGTGGAAGAAGATGATTACCGCTGCGATGGCCAGAGGCGTCATCGCACAAACCGAGCGATTTAGCCTGCACGGACTCAAGCACAGCGGCATCAGTGACACGCCTGTCCACAGAGCGGATAGGCAGTAGGGTAGCGGGTACAAGTGCGAGAGCATGCTCGACACCATCTTTTGAGTCGGATGTGCGCCGTATTGTCGCCCCCCCCGCGTCACTAAGATCAAAGTGTATCAAGGGAAGATTCCATCGGGCAGGAGTAGTGTAACCACCCCTCTGGGCCGTCTTTTAGGTAGATCGGCAATATGAGAAATGCACCCGAGTTCCATGAGGCGATGGCACGAATGTATCGATCCATCGATGTTTCACCAAAGAACGAAGCGGCGCTAAAGCGTGCCAAGCAACTTATCGTTGCCAGGAGCATGGATGCTCTCTTGGAGAAGCTCGAAGGGAAACCTGTCATTGATTTCATTGGCAAAGAATTTGTCACATCAAATGTGAAAGTCAGATTCTCCGTTGCCAAACTTCAAGAGTTACTGGACAGCTATGCTGCCTGAAAATTCTTTCGAGCCGGACCTGCTGGGCGGGTAGGCTTGATTCCAGAGTTATACGTCCGTTCCTGTTCGGCACCGAACCGGAGCAGCTCTGAAATTATCCTGTTGGCGTAGCCGTGAGATGGCCTGCGCCTGCGCATTCCACTGCATCAGTCGAGATCAACGATGGGATTTTCCGAAGAAATGCATCCCTGCACCTGCTTCAAACAGAGAAAAGCAGTGTTAAGCAATTGATTCCACACTATGTGCAATGGAAGGAGCTGATGGATCAACCGCGGAATTTTTCCACGAAACCTTGTTCTAACCCGATAAAAACAGAGCTAAGCGATTGATTTCATGGTGGGCCCACCAACAATCGAATTGCCACCACAAGCCTTTGATTAATATGTAATTAAAAATACAATCAAATCAATCTTACTCACACCCTTACTCACATAAAAATTGCGCCCTGGGTTCGATTCCTGATGCCCTCAGACTGCGCTTCCGAATAGGACAAGGCCCTCATGCTAAGCAGAGGTCGGTAGGGCCGAAAAGCCCCCTGAAGCCTAAGAGCTACCAGTACCAAAAACCGACCGCAGCGGGAACACTCCCACACGCCTTTGGCCATTCTGATCTAACGATTGCTGCATACCTTTAAAGTACCTGGTAGCTCCTGCCAGCAAGGTCAATGCAATGAATGCTCGCACGCGCCCCATCGCGCCCATCACTTCTATGACTGGGAAGAGTCCCTCCACCTTAAACAAATGCGCCCGATGTTTGCGATCAGCCTGAGTCCCGAAGCGAGTCAGTTGCTCGATAGCTCGACACTGCCTACTGGCTTCCCCCACAATCCTCGCTGCCCGCCTCTTCTACTCCACTAGTCCTAAATCACCGCCATGACCACCCTTGCCCTGCAACCGCATGTGCTGCGCTGGGCGCGTGAACGCGCGGGCTTGGCCGTGGCCGAACTCGCGAAGAAGGCCAAGATCAAGCCAGAAAAGGTCCTTGGCTGGGAACAGACCGGCAAACTCACCTTCGGCCAAATAGAAGATCTTGCTCACCACACCCGCACTCCACTAGGTCATCTGTTCCTCGCCGCCCCCCTCAAGGAGAGGCTTTCCATCCCCGACTTCCGCACCGTCGGCGACCATAGCGTGGGAG
The DNA here is from genome assembly GCF_056760135.1 of Stenotrophomonas sp. STEN023. Classification (NCBI taxonomy): domain Bacteria; kingdom Pseudomonadati; phylum Pseudomonadota; class Gammaproteobacteria; order Lysobacterales; family Lysobacteraceae; genus Stenotrophomonas; species Stenotrophomonas sp. STEN023. The sequence goes on from NZ_JBRREF010000004.1 coordinate 86,130, forward strand.
AACCCAGTCCCGACCTGCTGGAAACCGTACAAACGATGCAGCGTCGTCAGAATTGGATGCGTGAAGAACTGATCGAACAGGGCCAAGAGAAGCTGCCATTTGTTGGAAAATATAACTTGAAGGCCACGCCGGAAGCTGTCGCAGCCGACATGCGCAAGCTTCTGGATCTCCAAAGCAGCTGGGCCAAGAGCGTTGGTACTTGGCAAGCTGCACTAGTAACGTTGCGTCGACGCGTGCAGGATTTAGGGATCCTCATCGTGTTCAACGGTGTGGTGGGCAATAACACCCATAGAAAGCTCAACCCGGAAGAGTTTCGCGGTTTCGCCCTGTCCGACGGATACGCCCCTCTCGTGTTCATCAACGCGAGTGATGCAAAGAGTGCGCAGATGTTCACTGTTGCCCACGAACTGGCCCACCTGTGGCTCGGCTTGGATGCAGTATCCGGCACAGATGCCACCCTACCAGCCAACGATAAAGGTGAGCAGCTCTGCAACAAGGTGGCAGCCGAATTTTTGATCCCCGCCAAGGAGTTTCCCAAGGCTTGGGACGCGACGGAAGACGCTGCAGACCGCTACGAGCAGTTGGCTCGCCAATTCAAGGTCAGCCCAATCGTGGCAGCTCGGCGCGCCTTGGATCTACATTACATCGACCGTGCCACGTTCTTCCAGTTCTACCGTCATTACATCAAAGTCGAGCACGGCACTAAAGGCAGCAATGGCGGCGACTTCTTCGCGACCCAGCATGTCCGCGTAGGCGAACACTTTGGCCGCACCGTGATTCGTGCAGCCAAAGAGGGACGCTTGCTCTACCGCGATGCTTTCCAGTTAGTGGGCTTTGGTGGCGCTACCTTTGACAAGTTTGCCAAAGACTTGGGAGTGGCCGAATGAGCAAGGCGACCCCACGGGCCAAGCCTCTGTACGCACTGGATGCGAACGTCTTCATTCAGGCCCATCGAGCCTATTACGCTTTCGACATCGCACCAGGCTATTGGCAAAGGCTGCTGGACCATGAGGCTAAAGGCCATCTGATCAGCATCGACTTGGTACGCGACGAGCTACTCAGTGGCGGCAAAGCAGACAAGCTTGAAGACTGGGTGAAGAATGCCGCTCCCAAGTCCCTGTTCAGCTCCACACGCACCGTTGAAGTGGCCAATACTTATGCCAGCATGATGCAGTGGGTGCAGGCACATCCAAAATTCAAGCCAGAAGCCAAAGCCGAGTTCGCCAAGGTGGCCGATGGTTGGCTGGTTGCCTACGCCAAAGTGCATGGCCTGACCGTTGTGACTCTTGAGAAGAACAATCCGGAAAAGAGCAACAAGGTACTCATCCCGGTGTTGGGAAGTCATTTCGGCGTAAAGTGCATCGATACTTTCGAGCTGCTGCGTAGCCTGAAAGTAAATCTCACTTAAGAGACCGTTTCCCGTCGCGGGGACATTGCCAACGAGTTCGCTTCGCGTTAAGTAGCTACGCGACAGACAAAGCGAATTCCAAGAGCTGCGAGAAAGCCCCCCCCACGGCCTCTTGCATGAGGTTGGAACATTTTGATGGAATGGCCGAACCATCGAGTGGCACGATGGATCCCGAGCTTCGTCGCCTCCTCAATAGCTGATCAGACCACGTAGATATGTGCTTTCGAGTACCCCCTTCTGGCCACGACGCCCCCCATTTATAAGTTAATCGAATACTGCAACTCGCTTTACCCCTGCGCCTCGCTTCAAGGCCTGGAGGATCAAGTTACAATGGCGCAAGGACATGCCGTTGGCAGGGGGCCACGTGGCGAAAAGGAAGCAGTCAGCGGTCGGCTGGGTGATGAGCGTATTGGTGATCATCGCGCTGGTTCCCAAAAAGGTCTGGATTGGCCTAGCGGTCATCGCGGCTTTGGCGGCCATGTGGTGGCTCTGGGTGCAATGGTGCGCAAAGCAAAAGCGCGAGCATCGCCCGACTTCAGCGCTCCCGATCAACGAGCCAACCCTGGCCGAAATCATCGAGGAATCCCGCACGGCCGGCCCAGTAATGCAGCCCCCGCGCACTCGCCCTTTTCCGATCCAACATCCCGCAGCTGCGGATAAGCCTTCTCCCGACGCTGCCCAAGCTGTCCCGAGCTCCCAACCTGCCCAAGACGATAGCCTCCGTTCCATTGTGCCGAGCTCTGAGCAGGTCTCTGGGTTAGCCGAAGTGTCCGAATCAAATCCTGACTCTTCGGCGTTCATGCCCCAGCCCGCACTACGCACCAGCAATTTGGGGGAGGCCAAAGCTGTGATCGCAGAGCGTTCCCGCATGCGGCTGCAGGAAAATGAATCGATTCTGCCGTTAGGTCTATTTGAGGTGACCGTGGAGCGAAGCGATGCGAGCGCCACAGACGCCCACCCGATACGAGACGCCTCGACAGGCAATCTGGCAGATGCAAAGCGAGCCATCGACGCGCGATTAGCCTCATTTCGAACCGGGGGTGCGCCAGCGCCCACCGAACGCCCGATGCCCGCGCCGAACCAGAAGTACCCGGCGCCTAGCGGGGTTCCAGTTACACCCGTGGTCATCGATAACGGGATCGCTGGCGAGAGCGGGAAACCTCCTAGCCCCATTACGGTGGGGGTAGATGAGCTCACGGAAGCTATCGACCTCCCTCGCGCGAGGACGGTCGTGATCGATGCCGGCATTAGACCGGAAATGAGCTCGCCCCTACCCCCACCGCTACCTGCGCAACTCGCCTCCGTTTCCGGGGGCCATGGACTGGTTCAGGTGGTGGTTCCGGCAGATAAACCAGCAAAGGAGTACTCAGTTCCCCTTCCTCCAGAAGGGTGGGATCGAACGCGCTGGCTAGGCCCTGGCGAAACAATAGAAATTGCAGGCGTAGCCATTGCGGGAGGACTGTTCTATACCGGCATTCGTTTGGACAGTCCCGGCGGGGAACAGGAACCAAGCCTGGTAAACAGCGTGCTCGCGGTAGCTCGCTACGGCGACTACAAAGGAGATTGGGGCTATTGGCGTAGCTATACAGACTTGGAGCCCGCAGAACGACGCGCCTATTTGAATTGGCTTGCATCCGATCGGGCGGATCCGGCATGCGCCATCAGCTACGTTCGGTTGTTCCTCTTCGGGCTTGAGCGCCGCGTCTTGATGGACTCCGCTGCAGATCCTTCGACCAAGCGCGACTGGCCAGCGATCACCGAAGCGCTTCAGCGCCTCTCATCTATCTACGGCAGTGCCTCCTCCACTGTTCAGACCCACGCTGCCGCCCTCCTAAACTGGATGGCCTTGGACGAGTGCGGTGATCAGCTCTACAAAAAGCCACTCCCCACGTTGGAGCGCTCCTACGAATTGCCGTTTTACCTTCGCTTGGCGCTAGGGCAATGCTCTCTTGACCGGGCACCCATTCCCGCCCATCTTGCCCTGGCATGGATTCGGTTAAGTCCGGAAATTTTCCTACGCACCCCAGCCATTCGCTGCGTCGAGGAGTTCGATCAGCTGTTCGCCCTGCGGTACCAAGAGTTGTATGGCCTCGGTATGGTGCTGCCGAAGAATCGGACCAAACTGAAGTTTGGCTATCGCCCCTCGTCTCCAGCCTTGCAGCATTCGGACCAATTCTTTAGAACGTTCGGAGATGTTCCGGACGTAACGGCTCTGCGTACGCCGATGAGGGGCCTTCAAGAACTTGTACTTCGCTGCACCGATGAGCTCAATGCGTTTAGTCGACTCGTGGGCCGAAGCCCAGAGTCCAGAGGCAATTTGGATGGCCTGCTCCTGCTGCCCAGTAGCATTTGGCCAAGCGCAGCTCAAGCCGCGCTCACCCAGCTCAGGCTCGATGCAGAAGCCGATAACATCTGCCTAACGTTGTCCGATCTCACAGGCAGGTTCGGCGGTGCTGAAGCATCCATCGGCAAAGACAAAGCCAAAGCGCTGGCACGCGCACTCGAAACCGCGAGACTCGGAATTGAACCGAACCTGCTGGAAGGCGCTCGAACCCCCGCGGACAACGACCCAATCGTGCTATTTGCGCTTCTTCCGGACCAAACCCATGGAACGGACAGCGCGACGTATCAAACCGCCCAACTGACGCTGCAGCTAGCGTCCACCGTTGCTCAGGCTGACGGCGCTTTCAGCGAAGAGGAAGTGCGCCACTTGATCTCGGAGATTCAGAGCTGGTCGCACCTCAGCCCAGGGGATCGTGCCCGGCTACGCGCTCACTTGGACCTATTGGTGGCCGCCCCTTTGTCGCTGACCGCAATGCGAAAGAAGCTGGATGCACTGGATGAAGCTGCCAAGGAGGCCGTCGCGTTGTCCATGGTCGCCTTGGCCCAAGTCGATGGAAGCGTATCCCCTGAGGAAATCCGATTCCTTGAAAGGGTCTACAAGACACTAGGCGTCGATCCGAAACGCGTCTTCAGCGATATCCATGCAGCAGATGGGCGAAGCTCACGACCTAGGCCAACCCAGTCAACGTCCGTAGGGCTGCAGCTCGATCCAGAGCGCATCGCGGCCTTGCAACGTGATACGGCCCAAGTCTCCGCATTGCTGGCCAATATTTTTGTTGAAGAGCCCATTGAGGTTATTGAGCCCGCTCCTGTTGAGACCGAGACTGACACCACAGAAGTTACTGGCCAGTTGCTGGGGCTGGACGAAACCCACAGCGCACTGCTGCGATTGATGCTCTCTCGCCCCACGTGGAGCCGTTCGGACCTGGAGGACAGCGCAACAGATCTGCAATTGATGCTCGACGGAGCATTGGAGCAAATCAACGACGCCTCCTTCGATGCTTATGACATCCCTTTCACCGACGGGGACGACCCGTTGGAAATTAATCCCGAATTCTTTGAGAAGATCGAGCTATGAGCACCCCGATTCGTTCCAGGGACCGCGACGCGGTCATCCAGTCCCTTCGCGCTGGCGTGGTTCCTCGGGCCGGTCAACACCTGATCCAAGTGGGTCGCGTCCGTGAAGTGCAGACGCTCGTGAGCGACATCGACCGTCTCGCAGACGGCGGATCATCTTTTCGAATGGTTGTGGGAGAGTACGGAGCAGGCAAGACCTTCTTCCTCAACCTCGTGCGCGCCATCGCCATGGAGCGAAAGCTGGTTGTCGCAAGTGCCGACCTGAATCCCGATCGTCGCCTGCATGCCTCGGGCGGCCAAGCGCGGTCTCTCTATGCCGAGCTCATGCGGAACGTGGCCACGCGCACCAGGCCCGACGGGGGCGCCCTCCCCGGCATCGTCGAGAAATTCATTTCCACAGCGATTTCGGACGCCAAAGCCCAAAGCAGCTCCCCGGAACAAGTCATCCGCCTCAAGCTCGAGCAACTCAGCGAATTGGTCAATGGCTACGATTTCGCGGACGTGATCGCAGCTTACTGGCGCGGATTTGAGCTGGGCAACGAGCAGCTAAAATCCGACGCCATTCGCTGGCTGAGAGGAGAGTTCTCCACGCGAACCGACGCCAGGGCTGCCTTGGGCGTTCGCAGCATCGTCGATGATGCATCGGTCTACGATCAGTTAAAACTAATGGGGCGCTTCGTTCGACTGGCCGGCTACAGTGGCCTGCTGATTTGCTTAGACGAACTGGTGAACCTTTACAAATTGGCCAACACTCAGGCGCGTAACGCCAACTACGAGCAACTCCTGCGAATGCTCAACGACTCACTGCAGGGGACCGCAGTGGGCTTGGGCTTTGTGCTAGGCGGAACGCCGGACTTCCTGATGGATACCCGCCGAGGAGTCTACAGTTACGAGGCGCTACAAAGCCGGTTGGCGCAAAACACCTTCGCGGCGAACGGCCTGGTGGATTTCAGCGGCCCCGTCGTTCGGCTCTCGAGCTTGACCGCCGAGGACTTCTACGTCCTTCTCACCAAAATCCGCCACGTCTATGCCGGCGGCGAACCAGCAAAATATCTCCTTCCAGATGAAGCAGTGCATCAATTCATGACGCACTGCGCCCAGCGAATCGGAGACAGCTTCTTCCGTACACCTCGAACGACCATCACCTCATTCATCAATCTGCTGGCGGTGTTGGAGCAAAATCCCGGCGTGGACTGGCAGGCCCTCATTGGCCAAGTCGAGGTCAAGGAGGACCTTGGCGGAAAGGGCGACCAGCAGGTTCACGAGGACGACGAGTTGTCGTCGTTTACCTTGTAACGTGGCCAACTCCAGCGCGTTCCATTCACTACACCCACAAATCCAACGATTCTTGTGGGCGGAGCAATGGGAGAGCTTGCGAGACGTCCAAGAGCGAACCATTCCGGAAGTGCTCAGGGCCGACCAAGACGTGGTAGTGGCGGCCAGTACTGCTTCGGGTAAGACGGAGGCGGCCTTCCTCCCGGCCCTGACGCACCTTCTCAACGAGAACCCAAGCGGGTTGATCATCTATATCAGCCCGCTCAAAGCATTGATCAACGATCAGTTCGGCCGGCTAGATCGATTGTGCGAGATGTTAGATATCGACGTCTGGCCTTGGCACGGCGACATTTCTAGCTCAAGCAAGCAACGCTTCTTCAAGCGCCCCGCTGGTGTATTACTTATCACGCCCGAATCCTTAGAAGCCCTGCTGTGCAATCGTGGCACCCAGGTTGCCGCCCTGTTCCAACGCTTGCAATTCCTAGTCGTGGATGAGCTCCACGCGTTCATCGGTAGCGAGCGAGGAAAGCAGCTCCAGTCGCTTATGTTCAGGATCGAAGCTGCCATTGGTCGACGGGTCCCCCGCATTGGACTGTCTGCGACACTCGGTGACATGGCCTCCGCCACGCGCTTCTTGCGAATCGACGGCAAGGCCAAAGTAGTCGATATCCCCGCCGGTAACGGCGAGCTCCAGTTGGTGATCAAAGGTTTTGAGGAGCCGCAGATCTCTGACAAAGAGGCAGAGGGCGCCGTGGCTGCAGCGGCAGTCGCACAACACATCTTTCAGGTTGTGGCGGGCAGCAAGAACTTGGTTTTTCCCAACAGCAGGCGGGAGGTGGAACGCTACACCCACCTTCTGAACCAGCTTTGCGAGCAACACCAGCAGCCCCGATCATTTTGGCCACACCATGGCAACCTATCTAAGGAAATCCGGTCTGATGCCGAAACAGCGCTGAAGCAGGACACTCGCCCGGCTACGGCAATCTGCACCAACACGCTGGAATTGGGCATTGACATTGGTGCCGTCAAAAGCGTGATTCAGATCGGACCACCACCGTCCGTTGCGAGCCTTCGGCAGAGGATGGGCCGATCCGGACGTCGCAAAGGAGAGCCGGCAATCATCCGCGGCTATTCCATTGAGCAAGTCATCGATGCAAATGCGGACCTGGCGACGCGGCTGCGCCTGAGCACAGTGCAGTCCATAGCTTCGGTTCTTCTGTTGGTTGAAAAATGGTATGAACCGGCCAACGCCAACGGTCTCCACCTTTCCACGCTGATCCAACAACTTTTGTCCCTGATCGCTCAGTACGGCGGTCTGCATGCGTCACAGGCATTCCAAGCACTTTGCTCACCCAATGCACCGTTTCACGGGCTCGCCCGAGACGACTTTGTCGATCTGTTGAGGCACCTAGGCCAACAAGACATCTTGATCCAGGACAGCTCCGGCCTCCTGCTTCATGGCCCTGCCGGGGAGCGCATCGTCAACCACTATTCCTTTTATGCCGCCTTCGCAGCAGAGGACGAGTTCCGGCTTGTCGCCATGGGGCGTACATTGGGTACGTTGCCCGTCAATCAGCTGATATCGCCCGGTCAGCGCCTCTTGTTCGGCGGAAGAACATGGCTGGTTGAGGAGGTCGACGAGCCTCAGAAGACCATCTACGCCGCGCCGGCCAAGGGCGGCACCCCGCCACTCTTCAATGGCAACGGCGGGCGACTGCACACGCGTGTTCGCGAGACCATGCGCGCGGTTTACCGTGGCGAGCGACGTCCTGCCTTCCTCGACGCCACCGCACAACGGTTCCTTCAGGAAGGGCAAAGTGCCTACGCGCAACTGGACCTGGACCATCGGTGGCTCATTGATCTGGGCAGTCACTACCTGCTGATCACATGGCTAGGCGACGCCGTCAACGACGGAATTAGCTGTTTATTAGATGCTCACGGCCACAAGGCTCAAGCTTGCCGCTTAGGCGTCGAGCTAGCTAAGGGCATTGGTGCCGTAGGCACCGTTCGCGACGTATTGAAAGAAATAGCCGCGCGCCCTGCCCCCGCCGCAGAAGCACTACTGGCAACCGCAAAAAACCTGACCATCCAGAAATGGGACGGGCTGCTTCCTCCCAAACTACTGATGCGCTCCTATGCATCATTGACTCTGGACATGGAGTCTGCGCTGGAATGGATCAAATGGCGCGCCCAAAGCCCCGAGCTGCCAACATAACCTAGACTACTTAGGCAGCAGGTAGCCCCAATGATGGGCGCCCTACACACCGCCACCGAAGCAGGTGCATCTCGCAACTATGGAAGGCGAGCAACAACTGATGCCGGGCGAGATCATCGCCCATCCCCCCCGGACTCCTGAAGATATCTCACAAGCTTTCTACAAGCGCGTTGTCGGTCGGCGTACCTCGTCGGGAAAAGTCCAGCTCCACGCTGTTCTCATAAGCCCAACGATCCCTTACCTTCCTGGCGAACTCACTGCGGCTTTCTGCCTTGATTTCACCCAATGATCCTCGATGGGCTGCCGGTGTTGCCATCGCCTCTGCTACCTATTCCCTCACAGGGACTGCGCCCACGACGAAAGCTAGGCATTCATAGGTGAAGTGGTCCACCACGGACAGGTGAAAATCCGCAGCGCCGATCGAAGCGGCGCTGCGGACCAAGCTGGCAAAAAAACCTTAGAACTCTTGCCACTCACCGTTGTCAGCAATCATCGCTGATTTGATCGGGCTCAGGGCACGCACCAGCTTAGGAGCCGGGATGCGAGGCGGCACGACAAGCTGCGGGGCCGGTCGGTTGGTCAGACGACTATTTCGATCTACATCTCCAGGGGCAGTACGAAACACCGATACCGCATCTGCCAATTGGGTAGCTTGCTCTTCCATGGCGCGCGCCGCCGCAGTGGCTTCTTCAACGAGTGCTGCGTTCTGCTGAGTGGCTTCATCCATCTGTACCACAGTTTGGTTAACTTGATCGATACCTGCGCTTTGCTCCTGTGACGCGGATGAGATTTCGGCCATGATGTCAGTGACACGCTGCACCGAGGTCACGATCTCCCCCATGGTGGTGCCTGCCTGGCGAACCAGTGTCGAGCCTTCGGTTACGTCAGCGACCGAGTTGTTGATCAGCTCTTTGACCTCTTTTGCCGCACCAGCCGAGCGCTGGGCCAGCGTCCGAACTTCTGAAGCTACTACGGCGAAACCTCGACCTTGCTCGCCCGCACGAGCCGCCTCCACCGCCGCATTCAGCGCCAGGATATTCGTCTGGAACGCGATGCCATCGATGACGCTGATGATGTCGGCGATCTTCATCGAAGATGCTTCGATGGCTGACATGGTGGTGACAACCCGGCCGACCACATCGCCGCCCTGTACCGCAACACTTGCCGCACCTTGCGCCAGTTGGTTTGCCTGCCGGGCGTGCTCGGCGTTCTGGCGCACGGTAGAGGTCAACTCCTCCATTGACGCTGCGGTTTCCTCGAGATTTGCGGCCTGCTGTTCGGTGCGACGCGACAGGTCATTGTTGCCAGTGGCAATCTCAGATGCTGCGAGATTAATGCTACTGGCCGCCTGCTGAATGCGATCGACGATCGAGGTCAGCTGGGCAACAGTCGCATTGGCATCGTCACGCATTCGCGCGAACACGCCGTGGAAGTCACCTTGCATACGTGCAGTAAGGTCGCCACGCGCAATGGCCTGCAGAAGCTCTGAAACTTCAGCGAGGTTGCCGTCCGTGCTATCCATCAGACCATTAAGCCCTGCGACCATATCGCGAAAATCATGCTCGAATCGATCCTCCGCGCCCCGCTGACTAAAGTCGCCAGCTGCCGCGGCGCCAGCCAAGCGCTTGATCTCGGCATTGATCGCCGACAGACTGGCCTTCGTCTCGTCCATGGCCTGGGTGATGGCGGCCTTTTCGCCCGGGAGGCGATCCATATCCACCGACAGGTCGCCACGCGCGTAGTGCTTCATTACATCAATCAGGTGCTGCTGCACCTGCACATGCGAGCCTACCAGTGCGTTAGTCTCTTGCACCATACGGCCATAGTCTCCGGCGAAACCAGATACCTCGATACGGTAGCTGATGTTGCCTTCATCGTGACGCTTGGCCATCTCACCTTGCGCGGCGATAACCGACTGAACCTGATGTTGCATGTGCTGCATGGCACGAAGCAGATCAGCAACTTCATCTTTACCGGTTATGTCGATGCTATTGTCCAGACGGCCGCCAGCGATGTTCTTGGCTACCTCCACCGCACCGGCCAGCGGTCGGGTCAGGCTACGGGTGATCAGCAGGGCCAACAACACGCCTAGCGCGATGCTCAGCACACTGATGCCAAGCGACAATTTGCCGGTCCAGCTCTCAATAGCACGGTACTCGCTGCCACTACTCTGGGTCAGTTCGACTTGGTGCTTAAGCAGGCTTGCGATGCTGCCATTCCATGCTTCTGCGCGTGGACGCAACTCGCCAAGCAGAATCTGGATGGCTCCATCGAAGTCTCCAACTTGCATCCGATCGACCAGTTTCTGCGTGGAGATCTCAGCGAGTCGACGAGCCTCTTCGATTTCCGCAACCTTCTGATCACCGATCGCATCGCGCGGAATCTTGACGTACTGATTCCAAACTTCATCGTACCGGTGAGTAAGTTCTTTGGCGTGAGCCGAGTCCTTCTCGAAATCGTCACCGCGCTTGATCAACATTAACCGTCGATGCAAAAGCGCAGCATTGTTGGCGCCGAGCATCTCGTTCAACAGGCGCATTTTCACCATGTTGACGTCGGTCACATATCTAAACTGATCTGCCTTGCGTTTGTTACCGTACGAGGTAACAGCAAGCATGGCCACGATGAGCAACAGCATCAAGCCGAAACTCATGGCTAGCCGCAGCCCGACCCGCAGGCTTCTTAGCGAGTTCATCTCACTTCCTAATAGGTGTAATGGTCCACCTGAAAGCGGCATGTCCACCGGTTTCTTTAGCCATGTACCTGAACCAGCACCGTTCGGGAGCAACTCAGTTGGCGGGCGTTAACTATCCCAACGGAGCCACCCAGGACCGAGATGAGGCAAGGAGAGGTCGAATGTTGGACTACCGAACCCAAGCCCGCGTTGGTCCGTGAGAGCATCTAGAGCAAGGCCCGCACGCCTGCATTTCCTTCATTACCTATCCGCGTACGATTGCGTCAGAGCTAGGTGTGCGACTCAGCCGCGACTTTCCGCCGATGCCTCACCATCCTCCATATTGACCTGCTACTCGACATAGGCCAAGAACCACGCGAGGACGATTTACCCGAATCGGTGCGCGATTTTTTGCAGGATGCCGAGACCAGCGGCGCAAACGAAAGAACTATCCCACCATCTTAGCGACCATGATGGAAGGCTGACAGCCGGGGGCCAACGAGCCGTCCCCAAACATCTGCTAGACATATCTCCGCCCCTTAGGTAGGCGATGATCAATGGGGAAAGCCGAAAAGTGATAGCTCCTTGACGGAGCCAAGATACCGTCGTCCCGTTTTCTGCAGACAGCCGAAGGCCTGCCTCGGCAGCTCATTAGGGGACAGCGATCGGCCACCAACGACGCACTTATCACGGTCACATCCGCCTTGCTACAGCCAAACAATCATCCGAAGGGGTGTTGTTTTATCATGAAGGCAGTTGGCTTCGTTTTCATGGCGATACCTAAGACATGCTGGTTTATTAAAGATGACAATCGATTGGCGCCCCTCTGCTGCGGGCCGGCTTCTGACCCGTTCCCCTCATTGGTGGCTCCGTCTGAACGACGAGCATGTCGAACTGAGCATCGCAGGCAAACGTTACCGAGAACCTTTGACCGACGACCATAGCGTTCAGGTGATTCCAGGAATTCTCTGGTCGCGAATAGAGATCGAGCGCGAGGATGGCCCAAATCTATACGGGGACGGCCTCCCGAACGATCTGGGCACACAACTGTCCTCGGCCATAACGGACTTGCTTCTTGAGCGCAACAGGCGCGCACGAAAGGCGCTATTTGATTCCCTCCTGGGACAAATCCTTCCCTGGTTGACTGCAGCTCATTCCCTCATAGAGACGGGGCGTGACGATCGCTGTTGGATTACTCAAGAACAACAGCGCGCGCTCCTTGCCGATCGTCCCCAACTGCCGATAGACCAATCGGAGTTGGAACGTCTATTTCTGGATACAGAGGTGCATGGCGATCTACGCTCACCTGCCCACCTTTCGGCACTGAAAGCATTGGATGACTGGGAGCTTGAATGGCCCAAGGTATGGTCCGACGCCAATGAAGCCATGGTGACCAGAGAGTTGGTCTTGGCCAAAGATTTTCTGGACAAAGTCGAAAGCAAGCCTCTGACCGAGGAGCAGGCACGCGCAGTCATCTGCTTTGACAACCGTGTACAAGTAGTCGCCTCGGCCGGTTCCGGAAAGACCTCCACCATGGTTGCCAAAGCCGCCTATGCCATTGATCGTGGATTTGTTACGCCTGAGCGCATCATCATGCTGGCTTTCAACAAAGATGCTGCCACGGAACTCCGCGAGCGCGCCGAACGCTCCTTCAGGCGCCTGGATCGAGACGACATTGTCGTCGAGTCGCGTACCTTCCACGCATTTGGCTTGGCAATCATCGCCAAAGCGACCGGCCGGAAGCCGGATGTTCCGGAGTGGGCCTTGGATTCCACCATGGGCTTTCACAAACTCACAGAGCTGGTAGACAACTTAAAGGACCGATCTGCTCATTTCCGGACGCAATGGGACATGTTCAGATTGGTATTTGGCCGCGACCTCCCCCCTCTAGGGGCTGAGATGCTTGCGGACGGCTATGACCGAGATGGAAAGCCCTACATCCGTACGCTTCAAGGTGAACGCGTCAAGAGTTTGGAAGAGTGTGTCATTGCCGACTGGCTCTTCTACAACGGCGTGACGTATGAGTACGAGCGGCAGTATGAGTTCGATACCGCAACGGAAACCCATCGCCAGTATCGCCCCGACTTCTACTATCCGGATGCCGGGCTGTATCACGAGCATTTCGCACTGGATGCCAGCGGCCAACCCCCCAAGCACTTTGCAGATTACCTAAAGAGCATGACCTGGAAGCGCGAGGAACATGATCGCCGCAACACTGCGCTCGTGGAAACCACCTCGTTCGGATTACGCAGCGGCTATGCACTGGATCACCTAGCCCAGCGCCTGGCGGATTCAGGCATTACCCTTGACCCCAATCCAGATCGGGACCTCCTCGATGATGGTGCAAAGCCCATGCCCGACTCAGACCTTATCGGTCTGATGCGCACGTTTATCGCCCACGCTAAGAGCAACTGCCTGACATTCGAGGATATGACTGAGCGTCTACGACGGATGCCAGAGGATCAGTTCAAGGAACGTCATCGACGTTTCCTGGAGATCGCCGGTCCTGTATTTCAAGCGTGGGACAACGCACTCTCAGACGAACGCGGAATTGACTTCGAGGATATGTTGAACATGGCGGCCAGTCTTCTTGAACAAGGCCGTTATGAATCACCGTACGACTTGGTGATGGCCGACGAATTCCAAGATGCGTCCCGGGCCCGGGCCCGACTATGCCGTGCATTAGTCAAACAGCCCGGGAAGTTCCTCTTCGCCGTCGGCGATGACTGGCAGTCCATCAATCGCTTTGCCGGCGCCGACGTATCTGTCATGACCGGCTTCCGCGAGTGGATGGGGCAAGGCCTGGTTCTCAGACTGGAACAGACCTTCAGATGCCCACAAGCACTCTGCGACATTTCTAGTCGGTTCGTCGGCAAGAATCCTACGCAGATCTCGAAAACTGTTCGTTCGGTCACCCCTACACATGGCCCGGTTCTACAAGCCTTCCAAGTCGCCAAGCGAGATGAAGTCCAAGATGGTGTCCGCCAATATCTATCAGCACTACACGCACAGCTATTGGCGGGACAGCTCCCTCGCGGTAAGGACGGCCGAGTAAGCGTATTCGTCCTTGGCCGCTATCGGGCAGATCGCAGTGCGGTTCCAGCGGACTGGAAGAAGGCATTCGGCAGCACCATGGAAGTGAAATTCCTTACCGCTCACGGCTCAAAAGGCAGAGAGGCCGACTACGTGATTCTGCCAGGCATGGTGAACCGAGGCTTCCCGAGCCTGCGGGCTGATGATCCCGTTCTGTCCTTAGCCATGCCTGATGGAGACTCCTACCCGCTGAGTGAAGAGCGGCGCCTTTTCTATGTCGCCCTCACACGCGCTAGGCGCACGGTTGTCATGTTCACACTTTTGGGTAAAAACTCTCCGTTCTTGGATGAGCTTGTAAAAGAGGGCGCGGTCAAAGTGACCAGCGTCTCCGGCATCCCCGTAACCGAGGAACGCTGTCCCGTATGCAAAGTTGGTGTGTTCGTTGATAGAACCGGTCCGCACGGCCCTTTTAAATCATGCTCCAGCTTCCCGCAGTGCCAGAACAAACCCAGGACTCAACGGCGAAGGTAATGGCTTGTTCGGCAACATCCTCGCCGCGCAGGCTATGCCGCATGACAACGGCAAGACACTCGCGGCTGAAGTTGTCGACCGCGAGCAGCGAGCCGAAACAGCGCCCATCGAAGAACGCATCGCTGACGAGATCCATGCGCCAGCTCTCGTAGAATGCGGTGAGTACTGGTCGATCCAATCGGTCCGCAGCGACCCTGCACCGCCGCGGTCGCTTTGAGCGCAGGTTGAGCCCTGCCAGCTTGTACTGGCGTATCACGCCGCAGGTTGATCTCGTAAGAACGCGGCAGAAAGCCGATGCGCGTATGTCACTGCACCGGCCTCAGCGCTTTTTGATATCGTTCTGAAGCATCACCTTGTCCACGCTCAGATCCGCGACCAGTTGCTTGAGCTTGGACCGACGAACTTCTTCTTCCAGTTGTAGAACGCGGCCTCGGAAATTCCCATCTTCCGGCAGGTCTCGCCGGCTGATGTACCGCCCTCGGCCTGGCGCAAGGCAAACGCAATCTGGCCTTCGGTGAACTTCGACTTCTTCATGGCAAAACCACCTCACTGCTTGGGGTTAGTTTCGCCGAATTTCTCTACTTTTGAATGGCTCAAAAAGCTGGAGGGGTGGTCAATCTGCAGCGCCCCATGCACCACTTCCATGATCACGACGAGTTCATTGACCGGGACACCCACAAGGGGCCATGAAATGTGTGCCGTTGCAATGTCAATCAAGTGGACCGTGATGGTTGTACCAGGGCAGGACTGCGGGCTCACCGCGCGGACGTTTGGCAGTGGCGCCTCCAGAGTCAGGTTCACGGCGTCGCCGCGAGCACTGATCCGAGTCCAGACCTTCGTGCCGGCCTCCAGGTCCATATCGACAAGTCACTTGCGCAACTGGTACCCATGGACGCCGCGTACTCTTCGGCACGATCAACACAATATCCCTGACACCCTACACAACCGCATTAGGGCAATGGAATCTCTCAAATCCTCACCGAGCGACAATGCATTTTAGATTCAGGAACGGGAACTGCTGCCGATGTTGATACCAGCATTACTTGTCCCGCCCGGCGAGAACTGGTATGAGTATCATGAAAATCTAGAATCTGCCTGCGGCTCACCAGACGAGCTCGACCAACAGCCCCGCCCCTCCTTGTAGCAACCCTGACAACCACACTGAATGGAAGCGGACTCTAAACCGGCCCAGCTCAAGATGAGCCCCCCCCCGTTGAACAATCTATTCAACGCCAACAACATCGTGCCGGTGCACATACGTGTTCACGGCTATATCGAATCTAACACGACTGGTCAAAATATCCTTCGATACTGGCAGTGGCCACATGGCCGCCAATATCCGCAAGACATGCCACATTTCCGACGGACCGATTCAGAGGCCAGGCAGCTTCGCGCAAGCGAACGATTGCGATGCGGCCGGATTACTCGGCGAACGATATCCGCAATCGGCAGCATGTATCGCCCACGCGCCAACCTGCCTCTACTGTCTGATCATACTGTTCGACAAGAGCTCTTGGGCGTTGCTCCGTGCCCCATCACGACCGCTATGCCGGCACCATCATGCAGCACCTCATCGCACGGACCTTGTCCTGCCCCTCCTCTCAAAGGCCCCGTAGGTACGTATGCGCCGGAATCTTCCAGTAACCGGGAATGAGATCATTCTCGACAACGGCTGTACAATCGTTTCAAAGACCGATACCAAAGGCGTTATTGAGGAAATCAACCAGGATTTCCTCGACATTAGCGGCTTCACCACCGAAGAACTGTTGGGCAAGGCCCACAACATCGTCCGCCACCCGGACATGCCGGAGCTGGCCTTTTCGGATCTCTGGACAGACCTGAAAGCCGAGCGCCCTTGGGTCGGCATGGTCAAGAACCGTTGCAAGAACGGCGACCACTATTGGGTCGAGTCGAATTTCTCTCCACGCTATGAAGACGGCAAGCTGATCGGCTACATGTCGGTGCGGCGGAAGGCGACACGGCAGGCCATCCAGGAAGCAGAAGCCGCCTACGCCCGGATTCGAAATGGCGAACCAGGCCTCACCATTTCCCATGGCAGAGTGGTTAAGGCCACGTGGATGCCACGCGTTCTGCGCCAGTTCGACCTACTGCTTCGGCGCAACCACGTCCAGGTCGCGATGCAGTTGCTCGCACTGGCAGCCGTAGGAATCCTTGGATTCTGCCTGGCGAAAGGGAGCACATGGTCCGCGCTACCCTGCGGCCTGTCCGTAGGCCTGCTGGGATGCGCGCTTGCCCGGGAAACACACCGGCGCAGCCGCCGGCTGAGCACGCTCGCCGGCTCGGTACGCTCCATTTCCGAAGGCAACTACACCGCCGCAATCGATATCCTCGGCGACGGCGAGATCAGCAACCTCGCGCGGTCGATCAAGGCCATGCAGGTGCGGCAGGGCTATGAGATCCAGCAGATCAAGCAGCAGTCAGCAGCCAACCTGCGCATTCGCACCGCGCTGGACGAGGTCACTACCAGTGTGATGATCGCCGACGCCGACCTCAACATCATCTACACCAACCGCCCGCTGATGGAAATGTTGGGCAAGGCCGAGCAGGACATGCGCCGCGACCTGCCCCACTTCGACATGCAGACCCTGGTCGGCAGCAACATCGACATCTTCCACAAGCACCCGCCGCACCAGCGGGGGCTGCTGGACGGACTACGCGGCTCCCACCGCGCACAGATCACCGTCGGCGGCCATGTGATGCGCCAGATCATCAACCCCGTCAATGATGCCGACGGCAAGCGCGTCGGTTACGTGGTCGAGTGGGCCGACCGTACCATTGAGGTGCAGATCGAGAAAGAGGTCAGCGAACTCATCGCCGCAGCCTCCAGCGGCGACCTCTCCGGGCGCATTCCGCTGGAAGGAAAGAGCGACTTCCTGCTCCAGATCTCCGAACAGCTCAACGGCCTGCTGGCGGCCATCGGCACCAGCGTCGAGCAAGTCTCCGGCGTGCTGCGTGCGCTTTCGCACGGCGATCTCACCATGCAGATGGAGGGCGACTATCGCGGCACCTTCGCCGACATGCGCGACGACGCCAACGCCACCGTCATCCAGCTCACCGGCATCATCGACCGCATCCAGACCGCCGCGTCCAGCATCAACTGCGCGGCGGCAGAGATCGCCACCGGCAACAACGACCTGTCGCGCCGCACCGAGCAGCAGGCGGCGAACCTGGAAGAGACCGCGGCTTCGATGGAGGAACTGACCTCCACCGTGCGCCAGAACGCCGAGCACGCCCGCCAAGCCAACCAGTTGGCGCAGGGTGCCGCAGGCGTGGCATCGCAGGGCGGCCAGGTCGTGGGCCAGGTGGTCACCACCATGGCCGATATCGAAGCGGCCTCGCGCAAGATCGCCGATATCATCAGCGTCATCGACGGCATCGCCTTCCAGACCAACATCCTGGCGCTGAACGCTGCGGTGGAAGCCGCCCGCGCCGGCGATCAGGGCCGAGGCTTTGCCGTTGTCGCCTCGGAGGTGCGCACCCTCGCCCAGCGTTCGGCCAGTGCGGCCAAAGAGATCAAGGAGCTGATCGAGAATTCGGTCGGCAAGGTGTCCGAAGGCTCGGCGCTGGTGCACCGGGCCGGCACGACCATGGGCGAGATCCTGACTTCGGTGCAGCGTGTGACCGACATCATGGCCGAGATCTCGTCCGCCTCGCAGGAACAGAGCGCCGGCATCGAACAGGTCAACCGCACCATCAACCAGATGGACGAGAGCACCCAGCAGAACGCCGCCTTGGTGGAGGAAGCCACCGCCGCCGCGCGCTCGATGGAAGAGCAGGCCACCCAGCTGGCCGATGCGGTGTCGGTGTTTCGCACGGCAGCTGAGGGGCCGGCAACGCCAGCGCCCCCCGCTGGCAAGCCGGTCGCCATCCAACCACCGGCGCTGCGCCAGGCACCCGCCCCGCGTCGTATGAAACCGGCAATGGTGACCAATGCCGGCGATTGGCAAGAGTTCTGACATAACTCCTATCAATCTCTTGATGTCATAGCTCAGGAAAGGGCTACCTACCGATGATCGAAGAAAACCACCGCCATGACCCCCACGACACAAGAGAACCCAGGCTACCCCGCGACGCACTCGTGGCCAAGATTGGCCGTGGGCGGCGCGTTGCTCATTGTCCTGATGCTGGGAGTTTCGTGCACCCCCAAATTTACCGTATTCGACGCGCACTCCCCCTTGTTGCCGGTGTTTCATTTCACACTGGAGGCCTTCTCCGTAGGTGTATCGGCGCTGGTGGTCATCACGGCCTGGCATGCATCCGATGTGCATCGCTCGCCTCTAGCCAACAGCTTGATACTCATCTTTACGCTGGTTGCGGGGCTAGACCTGATGCACGCGTTCTCCTACAGCGGCATGCCCTCCTTCCCATCTCCTAACGGCACGGCCAAGGCGATCTTCTTCTGGCTGTCCGCTCGTACGGTGGAGCTTCTTGGCTTTTTTTTGCTACTTAGCGGCGTGCGCTTGCCCGGCATGCATTACCGCTGGTTCTTGTTAGGTATGGCGATGAGCTTGCTGGTACTGCTGCTGGAGCCCCATATCCAATCCTGGCAGCCAGCACTGTTCATGGAAGATCGAGGCGGGACGTCGCTGAATACCAGACTTGCCTATCTGTTCTGCGCCGCTTACCTCGCCATGGCGGCTTGGATGGCTCACGCTGCAACATCCGAACAACCCCTCTTTGTTTCATTCGCCATAGCCAGTTTCATTCTAGGCATTGGAGAGCTGTCATTCACCGAGCTGACTAGCACGGCAACCGGAGATGTGCTGCTCGGACACGTCTACAAGGTTTTGGCCTATTTCTTCATATTCCGTGGTGTCTACCTCACATCAGTGCGATTGCCCTACAAGGAGGTTTTGGCCTCCCGCCGACAATTGGAGCAGGAGAAAAAAAAGTATCACTCTTTGGTAAACGCCCTGCCCATCGGGTTGATTCAGTTGGATGCAGACCTGCTGCTGCGCTTCGCCAACCCGATGATCGAGGAAAATCTGGGACAGCGCATTGCCGCCCTGCAAGGGCGACACATCAGCGAGGTGCTACCCGTAGAGGCTGCTAAGCAGATCCTGCCAAACCTGAGGAATGCTCTGCAGGGTGCCTCCGTGATGTTAGATTACAGCTACGGCTCCTCTGACGGACAGGTCTATCGCCACGTCACCGCAGTACCCGACCACGACGAAAGCGGCGCGATCCGAGGCGTGCTGGCCCTCGTGATGGACACGACTGAGTGCACCCTCGCCCAGCAGCGACTGGAAGTGGTCACACGCAAGGCCAGCGAAATGCGCGCGGCGCTGGACGCCCACGCCATCGTCGCGATGACCGACCACCGAGGCACAATCACCAGCGTCAACGACAAGTTCTGCCAAATATCCCAGTATTCGCGGGAAGAGCTGGTCGGCAACAACCATCGTCTCATCAACTCGCAGCGGCATCCCAAAGCATTCTTCGAAGAAATGTGGGCAACTATCGGCAAGGGCCGCGTGTGGAATGGCGACGTCTGTAATCGCGCCAAGGACGGCTCGCTCTACTGGGTACAGACCACGATCGTGCCCTTTCTCGGTGAGACAGGGCGTCCGGTGCAGTACATCGCCATCCGCGCCGACATCACCCAGCGCAAGCTAGCCGAAAAGGAAGCACAAAAGCTGGCGCTCCACGATGCACTGACCGGGCTGGGCAACCGCAGACTGATGATGGAACAGCTTTCCCGGGTCGTCCAAGCGCATGGCCACAATGCACTGGCCATGATCGACCTAGACTATTTCAAGGAAGTCAACGACACCATGGGGCATCCGCAGGGCGACGTGCTGCTTCAGCAGGTTGCGCAGCGGCTGAGGCGAATCACGCGACCGCGGGATACCTTGGTACGGCTGGGTGGGGATGAATTCTGCATCGTGTTCGACGACTTGGGAGCCACGCCAGAGCAGGCCACCGCCGGCGCGGCCGATCTGGGCGAACGTATTCGCGATGCACTCGCTCAGCCCTACCAGCTGGGCCAACATATCATCACCGTCACGACCAGCATCGGTATCACCATGCTCCATCCTGGCACGGATACGGATGAACTGATCCAACGTGCCGATCAGGCGCTCTACAAAGCCAAGCAAAGCGGTCGTAACACCCTGCAGTTCTTCGACTCCATCCTGCAGGCCGAGATGGTCAGCCGCATCAATTTATTGCGCGACCTGCGCCGGGCCGTCGAGGACGAACAACTTCGCCTGCACTACCAACCCATTGTGGATGCGGACTCACAGATCATTGGCCACGAGGCGCTGTTGCGCTGGCAACATCCGACTCTAGGTATGGTGCCGCCCGAAACGTTCATCCCGCTGGCCGAGCAAGTCAACCTCATCTTGCCGCTCGGTATCTGGGTACTGGTGAACGCCTGCCTACAGATTAAGGCATGGGAAGGCGACCCGCTTCGGTCGCGGTGGAGCGTTTCGGTGAACGTCAGTGCTCGCCAGGTTCATGATATCGACTTCGTCTCTAGCGTCGAGACCGTACTGGAACGTACTGGCGCCAACCCCAACCGGCTACACCTTGAACTGACTGAAAGTCTGCTGCACACCGATGTGGAAGCCGTGATCGTCAAGATGCAATTGCTGCGCGAGCGCGGCGTTCGCTTCTCACTGGATGACTTCGGCACCGGTTACTCCTCGCTGAGCTATCTGCGCAGGCTTCCCGTGGACCAGCTCAAGATTGACCGCTCTTTCATCAAAGATTTGCAGACCAACTCCGACGACGTTGCCATCGTCAAGATGGTCCTCGCACTGGCAACGATGATGAACGTGGAAGTGATCGCCGAAGGCGTGGAGAACGAAGATCAGTATGTACAACTACAGCGTTATGGCTGCAAGAAGTACCAGGGTTATTTCTTCGGCAGGCCAGCCGAAATCCAATGATTCAATTCACACCCGCAGTGGACAGATGCTCCATGAAAACCAGTTCTCCTCTGATCGAATTCACTGACTGGGGCGTCCGCTTCGGTCGACGTACCGTGTTGACGGGCATCGATCTGCACCTCGGCGCGCCGGGTGTGATGGTGCTCATGGGACCGGCCGGAACCGGCAAATCTACTCTACTCAAAATGCTAGCTGGGCAATCCCGCGTCCACGCGCAATACGATGGCATGCTGCAAATCGATGGCCAGCCATTTGAGCAGGCGACGCAGCTGCCTTCGCTGGTGCAGCAGCATCCACGCGACTTGGCCATGAGCGTGATCGACACGCTGATCGAAGCGCTGCGCAGCAGCCAACAACCCATGTCTCCGGCCGAGCTGCGCGAGCGTTCGCGGCACACCTTGCAAACCTTCGGTCAGCACGATCTGCTGGAGTCGCTAGACAGCCGCTTATTCAATCTGCCGCGCGACCAGATGCGGCGGGCCCTGATCGTGCGCGCGGCACTTTCCGGCAACCCCGTACTACTGATCGACGAACCCACCAGCGACCTGGACGATGCCCAGGCCACCGGCGTGCTGGAGTTGATCCGGCGTCTGGCCGGCGACCGCTGTTGCGTGCTCACCCTTCATCATCAAGCCCAGGCCCGCTCCATCGCCGATCGCGTGGTGCTCCTAGCCGGCGGCCGCATCCAAGTCGAGGCCAGCGCCGCCGCGTTCTTCTCCAACAGCGCTGACCATCCGGTGCTCGCACAATTTCTGCGTACCGGCAGTTGCCATGTTCCGAGTCCGGATGCTCTGCCCGAGGATCTGGACGATGCGTTCGACGCCCATCACGCCACTCCCGCGAATGACGCCGCCATGGCTAAGTCCAAGCCGCTCGCCCCGTCCGCGTTGACGAACTATCCACCCGCTGTCCTTGATGCCGCCCTCACCTCCGAATCCCAGGCCGAGCCTGCCGACGTCGAGGCTCTCCCAACCGGTGTGCTGCCCGCTAGCCGCGGCCCGAATGGGTTCCATTGGCTGATTCCGGGCAAGCTCGCCGGCTGTCCGATGCCCGGTGCGATGCTGCCGCTGGAATACGACCTAAGCCTACTGCGCACTGTCGGCGTCACCGTGCTCGTGAACCTCACCGAAAAGCCGATGACCGACACCGCCATACCCGTCCATGGCCTACGCACGCTGCACATGGGCGTGGAAGACCGCAACGCGCCACCGTTGATGTGGATGAAGATGCTGCTGGTCAAGATCGACCGGCTCATGCGTCAAGGCGAAGTCATCGCCGTGCATTGCCTGGCCGGCCTCGGACGCACCGGCACCGTGCTCGGCGCCTGGCTGGTGCGCGAAGGCCTGACCGCCGAAGAAGCGCTGCGCCGCCTGCGTGCGATCGAACCCGGCTTCGTCCAGTCCCGCGTGCAGGAGGAACTGCTGCACGAACTGGAAACCAACCTATTGATCCGCGCGCCGGATTTCTGAATCCCTCACCCACCGCGCACTCCCTGTCGCGCGCCTACCATACCGGAGACTCCCCATGTCCCTCGATTCCGTTATCCAACAATCCATCACCTCGATCCCCGAATGTCTGGCCGCCGGCTATGTCGACATTTCCTCCGGCATGCTGCTGGCCATGCGTACAGTGGATTCGCATCCGAGGGAAGTGATGGACCTGCTCGCCGCCGCCACTGCCGACCTGTATGACGGCGCTAACGTGCGCATGATCGAGCAGATGTTCCGGCGCTCGCGCGGTCTGCCGGAAGGCGAAGGAGCGCATTACTTCCAGGAAATCATAGTCAACAGCGAGAACCTGATCCACGTCTTCATGCGCGGCAAGATCTACCCGAACCACATCATGACCTTCGTCTGCCGCCGTACCGCCAATCTCGGCATGGCCCTGACCAAGGCCCGCCTGGCGATGCCGCAGATCGAAGCCGCAGTCTGATCGACGTCTCCCCCCGTCTACTCAAAGAACAACGTGAAACGCATGTTGCCTTTGGTTCTCTCCGTCCCCTGGTAACGGCGTGTAACGCGCCGTTCACCGAAACAAATAGCTCCACAGCCCCCACCCCCACCGCCGATAACGGAGCGCAAAACAGCAGCGATGCAACCGCCGCCATCGATAACAATCAACTTATCGCCTATCGGTGGCCGCTGGACGATGCTGTTGACAATCACGACCAACGTATCGGCGCCCTCTTCGTCCACGAAGACCGCCCTATCACCCTGGTCTTCAAGAGCGGCGGACTGTCCGACCTCAACACCTGCAACCGCATGGGAGTCAGCTATGTGCAGGAAGGCCCGCCCCCTGAAAGTCGCGCCGATGGTGTCCACACAGATGGCTTGCCAGAAGGTTGGCGAAATGGTGTAAGACGCCGCGATCGGCAGCGGCCTGGAGGAAATCTTGACGATCCGGTGGCCGGATGCCTCCCGGCTTGAGTTAGTGGCGCTCGCGGGTAACGGGTTGCGTTTCTGCAGCGCTCCCCTCGCGGACGATTTGGCGGAAGGAGCCATGCCCATCAATCTCTAGCATGCCCCACCCGACTAGTTTCCTCAGACAAGGACAACTGGAATTTCCAGGACCTCGTGAACAGAGCTAGCCTTTGTTGGGATAACCTCGGGAGACGGCTATGTTTGCAAGCAAGATCACCAGCAAGGTCCGGCGGATTTACACGTTCTGATGCGCATCGGGACGAGTTCAGCATCCCAATGATGTGTCGTCTTCCTGGGGTTGCTTGAGCCGGCAACTACGCATGGCGTGAACATCCGGCCTCCGATGGAACTCGGGAGGACGCGCAGCTACTTCGGCGAATACAAGCGTAATTTACTGCCAACTATGGCATTTATGACACGCCCAAGGTAATTCTTGACCTGCGGGAGCACGGGGAAAGATGCAGCAAAACCGCATTGCGCGCATTGCATGGCTATCGCAAATGGCACATCCCGACTTCAAATCGACACGTATTGATTCCCGGTCGCTGCAGCATCAGTTCACCGTATCGCAACCGACCGAGGCATGGGTAACAAATATCACCTACATCCGCACCTGGCAGGTTTAGCTATATCTGGCGGTTGTTTTGGATCTTTTCTCGCACAGAGTTATTGACTGGACTGTCAGACCAACGATTCATCGAGAACTTGTTCTGGATGCCTTGATGAAAGCCGTGCTCAGCCGACGTCTTCGCAAAATCCTGATCCACTCGGATCAAGGCTTGCAATACGGAAGCGATGCATGGGGGCGTTTCCGCAAAGACAACTACTTTGAGCCAAGCATGGGCAGACGTGCCAACTGTTGGGACAACGCGGTCGCTGAAGCCGATGCGCGTATGTCACTACACCCGCCTCAGAGCTTTTTTAATGACACTCTGAAGCATCACCTTATCCACGCTCGGATCCGCGACCAGTTACTTGAGCTTGGACCGACGAACTTCTTCTTCCAGCCGTACAACACGACCTCGGAAATTCCCATCTTCCGGTACATCTCGCGTTTGCTCATGAGTGAGCTCTAGAGGCGAGAAGGATCCAATAACGCTATAGAACAATGTCCTCATCGCAATGGCTATACTTAGCCTGAAGCACATGTGTGGCGCCACGCGATATGTCTAGACCAAGGGGTGGTAATGGAATCGCTGGACGAGGACGATGTCGGTGGTGCAATTGCAGATCTCGAGGTCATTGCTTCGTCAATTGATGCGCTTGTTCTACGGATGCAAACCAGTTGCGTGCACCAAGTCTCAGATGACGAGGATCTGCTGGCAGCGATGTACGACTTGAAGAAGTATGTTGGTGAGCGGAACAGGTCTGGAACGATCGACGGACGATCTCGTCAAAAGAGTCGAGTGGAGGCTCTGTTCTACGCCCCAACGGTAAGGGCTATGTTTGACCAGTGGCGGGTGAGCCGATCGATGTGAATCGCCCAGGCTTTTGTAGACACTCTTCAGCCGTTTAGTGCGTACTGCCGTTCAAACTCTATCGGGGACAGGCCGCCATTGGAACCGTGTCGCCGTGTCGGGTTGTAAAACATCTCGATGTACTGGAAGACATC